>JAYTUQ010000252.1:0-1547 GCA_043744455.1 Saprospiraceae bacterium
GTAATTGGTAATAACCGTTGTGCCATTGTCATTCGTGATTTTTTGCAGTTTTACACCGCTCGCATCGTACACAAACTTTATCGTCCGATTGCCTGAAAATGTAATGACTTGCGGCAAATTCAAGTAATTGTATTCGATATTCGTGATTTCTTTATGCTTATCCGTTTTAAGATTGCCATTGAAATCATACGTATAATGGTCAACATTGTCGTTGGCACCAACTGCAAAATCATAGACAAATCCTTTCAAATCTTTATCCCCGCGCGGACCATTTGGATTGACGGCGGCATCAATAATACGTGTCACTTGATTTTGTGCATTGTAGGTATAAGTCAAATTGTCAATCAACCCATAATTCGCTGCCACATAATTATTGGTTGTCCATGACCCCAATTTATAACCATTGCGCTGCAAACTTAGGATATTACCCCGTACATCGTAGGTCTGTTTTTCCCAAAACTTATTGTCGGTCGAGAAATTGGAAAATGCTTGCCCACCTGAATACGTTTCCGAGATGTCAAAATACTTTGATTCGGTCAATCTATCAAGGTCATCGTAGGTGAAACCGTAGCCCTGATTGTTGCGTCCTGCCACATGCCAAGTCACCGCCGAGATATTGCCGTTGAACTGCGAAGGGACATTCATTCGTGAATCGGGACTGGCGTAATCCATCTTTTCACTGAATAGGTCAGCATTGTTGTCATTTATGGGTGGCATTTCCAGTGCATTTTTTCCTCTATACGGTGCTGCCATATCCATCATCGCTTGTTTGATTAACGGCGAAATCGCTAAATCTTGTATCACACCCGAACCTATTGACTCTGGGGTGTATATGGGATTATTGACGCTATACACATTCACATTATTGATAGCCGTCAGCCAACCCCGCAAATTATAGGCATAATCAATGGACTGTAAAGCAGTGGATGCGGTGGTATTGTAACCTATATTTTTTTCAATCAGTTGGTCTTTAAAATTGTAATTCAAATTCGACAAATTGGTGGCAGGTGCGGTATAATTGGGTGCTGCACCGAATAAACCGTAGTTAAGTCCTGTATTAATCAACCGTTGGGCATTGTCATAACTAAATGTATTAAATGTTCTGACTTCCTGCGGACGAGACGAACTCGGACCACTATACAAATAACGATAAGTTGCCGTGGGCTTTTGTGCACCATCATAAGCAGATACAGACCAATCCACACCACCATAATCATTGTCATTGATAGGCTCGTCACCTATTTCTTGATAGCCATAACGGTAAGTTTTTGACAAAAGATGTTGTTTACCTGTCCAAATTGGATTGCCTGTATAGGTATAACCTTCGCGCCGTTCGATATATGACCAAACAAAATCGCGCAATGTCGAAACGCCTGTGGGCTTTAATACTTTTGCCCCTTGGTCTCTTACCCATGATTTGTTTGCATAATAGTTTGTTTGCGTCAATAACTATCTCAATTAAAAAAGCAAAAGCCTTGCAAAACAGCACGTTTCGCAAGGCTTTTGCTTTAAAAACAAGTCCTATTCCTTAAACACTTTTCCTTTAA
>JAYTUQ010000253.1:0-1542 GCA_043744455.1 Saprospiraceae bacterium
TGATTTGAGTAGATAAATCGCTCGTATAGGCATTTATGAAGGAAGGGGAGTTCAATAAATTACGCCCTGTCAATGTCATGTAAATGCGACTTCGAGAGATTTCATAAGATAAATTACTATTGATAAAACCATAATACTGAGGGGGGGATTGTGCTTGACGAAACTGAAACACTTCGTTTTCTAATTTGCCAGTTAGTCGTTTTGAAAACCTCAAATGCACGTCTAAAAATGCACCCATTGATAGGTTTTGAACTTTTGAAACAGTTGTTGCTAATATGTCAGTTTTGATGTTAGAATGAGTCAGCGTTGTGCCAAAATGATAATTAAACCAACCCAAATAGCCTGACCGAACCGATAAATCAATAATACTTATTATTGTTTGTGTATTGCGTAAAATATTATCATTCAATGTATTTTGATACCAACTTGTGGATATTGTTGGACGTATTTTGAAACGAGCAGATAGTTTTGAACTGTAATATTCTATGCCCGATGAAAGGACGATATTGCGGTTTAGAAACCTATTTTCGACTTTTTCAAAAGTATTAAAATCAGTATTGATATCCCAATCATTGCGGTATCCGTTTTGGGTTGCCGTGCCGATGAGATTTGTATAGCACATAAAATCATCTGAAAAATTCCCAAACGATGCAGATAAAATGGCTGCATGGCTATTAGCAGGAATGAATAATTCACTGCCTCGTTCAATACTACGATAATCAGAAACAATGTAACCCCTGTAAATGTCTGCGATTTGTGGCAAGGCTATATTATAGGCATAAGTACCAAATAGCTTATTTTTCTTTGTTTCTTTTTGAAAACCAATGATAGGGAGAGCATAAATACCGTGTTTTAATTTATTTTCAAGTAAAATTTCATCGTATCTGAGGTTAAAATAGCCGCCTGAAATATCGCTAAAAAAATTGATTCCCCAAAATTGGTCTTTGATGTTCAGACTTGTATAGTAGTTCGTTTGCTTGAAATTAGCTTCGTTTTGGTAGTCAGTTGGTGTCTTTAAACTTGTTTTCATGGAGTCTGTTAATGTCAAATTAGTGTTCAAGCCTTGTGTTTTTTCTACAACACCAAGGCTAATAGCTATTTTTTGTTGATTTTTTGAAAACAAAAACTGTCCGTTTAGGGTCGCATAGTGCATTAGTTTAGTTATGCTTTGCCGTAAATGCCAAAACGAGTCTGATATTGAGGGGGGGAGTTTTCGGCTTTGTGTTTGTCCTAATTCATAATTTTGATGGGCTTTATTTTTTATGTATAAAGCATTGATTAATATTGCTTTATTTTCTGACTTGCGATAAGTGACATCCAGCCTATTGTTCCATGACACATCATTATTTGTTAATTGATTATTTATCAAATTGCTATTGGCATTTGTTATTGATGCATCATTGACTCGTGAGAATTGAATATCTGTTTGATATTGAAATGTGGCGTTTTCGGATAGGTCAAAACCTGCTTCAAAATGTGCTTGTCCAATTTCGGGGCGGTGAATCCATTTATTTTTTTCTATCAAATTGAAAGTCGCATTAG
>JAYTUQ010000254.1:0-5895 GCA_043744455.1 Saprospiraceae bacterium
TGTTGGACTTGTGGCAAAAGATACTGAGGGGGTCGAACAATTATCGGTTGCCGTGGGTGCTATCCATGACGCTACGGCAGTTGTGCCCGTTGTGGTTAAGCTTAAATTTGAAGGACAAGCCGTTAATACGGGTGGTGTAATGTCTGTGACACAAGGGTCACAATCTATACAGTTCAAAATAACATTTCCTTGATGGGGATAAACATTGACCGTTACAATGTTACCCGTTCGTACTGAGGGGATTGTTGTTCCGTTTTGTTTAACACTATAATTTCCTAAGATGCCGTTGAGATTAACATTAAGGGTTATAGGTGTACGCAATACGGAGGGGTCAATTGTTTTTAAAATATTAAAACTAACTGTTACGATGTTAGTAGAGGCGGTAAAAGCGACGACGGGTTGAAAGGCATCGCGCTGCATTTTATAAGTGATGGCTTCGGTGGTGGTGGCAGACCATATATTCCCATTATCCATTTGTGTTTTTACGTAATCCAAGTGGCTTGTATAATTGGCAACAGTCATGGCTGCCCATGAGCCGTCGGCAATGCCATGAAATTCACGGATAACATAACCACCTGTTGTAACAGCTTGATTAACAGCTTGATTGAGGGTAGAAATGGCTGTAGTTGGGCTGTAAACATAAAAATTTAAGCGCATAAAATCCGTGAATGTGCTTTGATTTACGATGTCTTGTGTCCCAGCTCGTGTACCGAGATACCCTAATCCTGTCAAATAATTAATAATAGATGTGGAAGAGGCATCGTAGGGATGAATAAAAAAACGCGGTTTCACGCCCGTATTGGTTTCAATTAATTGTGAGGATAAGCCTAATTCCGTTGCAAATTGGGCAGAGCCATAAGTCGAAAGTCCTGAGCATTGCGAAGCCGAACCCCCACAAAGATGATTGTGCGAGTGATTAATACACTCATGCCCATGAGAAAGCATCGTGCGCGCATTCGCCCACTCCGTTAGACCACAAGAATTGGTGATTGCACCAAAACAAAGTTTAATGCCACGCGCCGTTGCAATAGGGTCGGCATATTTAAAAATGCCTATAACATAGTCGCTGTAATCATCGTGAATGATGGAATAGGCGGCTTTTTTATTATCTTTCCAATTAGAAAAACTGGCTGTTGGTGTCTGACTACTGAGGGGGAGCGTTGTGGATAGGCATATTAAAAAAAAAGAAAAAGTGCGTAGGATAGTAAGCTTGTTCATCATGTTGTTCGTATTATTTAATAAAAATATGGATTAGTGTTTGTTGTGAAAATTTGCAAATTAAAATCCCAATTTAAGAAAAAATGCTCGTGTAAAGCAATGAAATTACCATAAGTCAATTGTTTTTATTTAATTCTTACCTATTTATTCAAAAAGCCTTTTGTTATTATATCGTAAACCTTTGTTCGTTATAACTGTGTAAAATTTTTTTGTTAATGATAAAGGTCATTGCATTTTTAAAAACCACCCTGTAAATTGCATTCATAAAAAATAAATTTTTGAATCTATATACTTATAAATCTAAACAGTTGAACACATAAATCTATAAAGTTTATTTATAAAAAAGAAATATAAGAATTACGCTTACCGCATTATTGATTTTTTAAACTTTACTTAATAACAGGTTGAACTATAAACAAGTTAAACAACAACGATTTCGCTCAGGTAACAAAGAGCGAGCAGCATATTTATTTAACTAATTAAATCAACTATTCTATGAAAGCTCTATTCTGTCATTCACAAATCGAACAAAGCCCATTTGTTGCACAATTTGCGAGGGTTTTAGGTACAGCTGACAATACATTATATGCTAAAAGTGTGTTATCTGCTATTTTTCAAACACTTAGGGAACATATTCCACTTTTTGCATCACGTACGCTTATTGCATATTTGCCGAATGAGATTGGACCTTTATATTTAGAAGAATGGAATAATGAATATTCAACAAAGTTTGATTACAATTCATTTATTTGTGCCTTATGCACTTTAAAAGGTTTAGAGCATACATACGTTTTCCATTCAAGAATGGAAGCTGAAAGATTTGTTTCTGCATTTTTTGAAGTGCTAAAAGAAAGTTTATCTCATAATCAATATGAGGATTTGATGTCGTTTATGCCATTTTCTTTAAGAATAAACCTTATGGATGATTATGTTTTTGAAGGGCATTCTTATTTTTATAACTAACAATTTAAAAAGCACAAATAATAAAAGGTCGAACAGAACACTGCTCGACCTTTTATTATTTGTGCTAGATAAATATCGCATGGCGTGCCTGTTACAGCCCTTTCGTTTTTGCTTCATTCTAACGAATTTCAACGTTAATATTGCAAAAAAATTATATGCCTTTATGACTCTGTACAATAGCGTCATCATGGTTCGGACAAAGAATCCAATTTCTACAACAATGCTTATGCGTATATTTGATATAAAAAGCCCTAAAATGAAAAAAAAATGATACGACATAATATGATTTCAGATTTTAGTCTCGCATCTTTACATGAATATTGTCAAATATGACAGATTTTAAAGCATACCTCCATTCATTTAGTATAAAAACCCCAAATATTCACAATTACTTTTCTATTAAAAATGAGAACGGCTTTTACGATTTAAAGTCTCTCCAGTGAAAATGTTAATTAACACAATTTCCATGAACCGAACCTTTACTCGATTTTCTAGTACATTCATCAGAGCAATACTTTGCTTCTCTCTTCTTTTAATCATGGCAGCACAGCCATCCTTCTGTGCGCCGTTTTTCTTTAATGGTTTCACCACATCATCAAGTGGAAGCAACATAACCTATGTCCATCCCGACAAAATACCCCCCTTGATGCTTTCAGCTTCATCACGACTGGGCGTGACAGTATGGAAGGGCATTTTCAACAATTCTAAGTCTCATTTTCCCATGAAGATGGGTAAAAAAGCACTCGAACATCCCCCTTTTGTCCACATTGCTTCGCCTAATACTATCATTTGCCCCACCATCAGTGACTCAATCATCATTTTAAGAAACGTTACTTGTGTGGCGGGTAACAATGGCGAACTACATGTTGTAGGTAAAGGCGGTGTTGCGCCTTATACATACACCTTAAATACGATTTCGGGCAATGTCACCAATAACACAGGAATTTTTACAAGCTTGGTCGCAAAGGATTATCGCCTCATCATTTCAGATAACAATGGTTGTAGGGATACTTTTATCAGAACTATTGAATCACCAACAGACTTTGAGCGATTGAATCAAGCCGTTTCTCCCACATCATCTTGGCAAGCGGATTCGATTCCAACGACAGGGAATGATGGCGTTATTTACCAATATCTAACAAGCCCGACCGCCGCTTTTAGACCGACAGGCGATTCACTGGCTCGATATAATGTAGGCAATCGAAATAGCATATCGAAATTCATTTCTATTGGTTTTTCCTTTAAATTTGACAATTTTCGCTACGATTCTTTGGTTATTTCCGAAGATGGCATTGTGTCGTTCAATCGTTTTTTGAACCCAGTTGACACAACGAGTCAATGGTTTGAAAACGCTTTCTATCGTGGTTCTGGCACTTATACAAGTCCAAGCACGGGCGGCGATTGCCAATGTGACACAGCTTGGTTGGCTAACCCATTGCCTTTCATCGCTGCTTTTCGAGACAATATGCAGCCGAATAGTTCTGGAAATGTGCCTTCTCAAATCAATTATCAATTGAGCGGCACTGCGCCCAATCGTATTTTTAAAGTAGAATGGCGCAATATGCAGTGGCATCAAGCCTGTGGTTCGCAGCGCGACAATGCCGTATCTATACAGTTAGAGTTGCATGAAACGACCAATAAAGTCATTTTTAGATATAAACCAGAAGTTAACTTAAAACTGGATAACTGTGGCGGTGATCTTATGGGTAATTTTTCAACTGTTAATGGCTACAACTACTCTGCGGGTCTGTTTGGTCGGAGGTTGGGTTTAACTAATTATTTAGCTGTCAATCCAGATTCAACGCTCCTGTTTACAAATAATAAAGTTAAAGTCAATAATCAAAATTTCCCTTCAGCATTGGGTTATGTCGCGGGGAAACATTATCAATTCACCCCACCTACGACTTCGTTTCCAACGTGTGCAGACTCCCTTAATATTGTGAGTGTTACATCAACTTGTAGCAGCGGTTCAGATGGTACTATTACCATTACAGCATCAGGTGGTTTGAGAAATAGTAATCGCTATTTTTATTCAAAAGATGGGGGTTTTAACTACCGTTTTGGTACTTTATCTGCCGACGGAACGACCTATCAAGATACTTTTCGCAATTTAGCACCTGGTACTTATCGCATCGGTGTGAAGGATTTACAAGGGTCTTTTATCGTTCAAACGGTTGTTGTTAGAAATACCAAAGTTGATTCTTTGATTGTTCAACCCATTACTTGCAACGGTGGTAATAATGGTCAGATTCGTTTTAGTTGGAACAAATCAAGCCCGATGGGTACTTATGGGGTACATTTTGAAAAAGCAGACGGCACAGGTGTCCAAGATTTTGTAGGTATGACAGACACCACCTATTTATTTTCTGGTTTGACTAAAGGAACTTATTCGATAAAGGTAACTTTCAATGATTTTGGTTGCACGACAATAGCCACTGAAACGTTGTCTGAACCTACCCCCCTCAGTATAAACGCCATTTCTATAACGGAAGTCTCATGCAACGGTGGTTCAAACGGTTCTATAACAGTTACTGCAAGCGGTGGTACTGGCGCATTGCAATTTTCAAAGGACAATGGCACGACTTATACGGGCGGTGCAAGTCCTTTTACTTTCAGTGGTTTAATGGCGAATACCTACCAAATCAAGATAAAAGATGCTAATAATTGTGAAACAACCGCTTCAAATGTTATTGTTGGACAACCAACAGCTATTAGTGTTTCAATGGCTAAAGTTGATGTCTCTTGCAACGGCGGTTCAAACGGTTCTATAACAATTACTGCAAGCGGTGGTACTGGCGCATTGCAGTTTTCAAAGGACAATGGCACGACTTATATGGCGGGTACAAGCCCTTTTACTTTCAGTGGTTTAATGGCAAATACCTACCAAATCAAGGTAAAAGATGCCAATAATTGTGAAACAACCGCTTCAAATGTTATTGTTGGACAACCAACAGCTATCAATTTCTCAACATCAAAAGCAGATGAAACGTGTACATTAACAAATGGTACAGCGACAGTTTCAGCCAATGGCGGCACAGGAAGCATCAATATTGTTTGCGATGTATGTCCTTCGGCAGCCGTTTCAGGTGTTTTTTCAGGTCTTTCTGCCAACACTTATATTTTTACAGCCACAGATGCTAATAATTGCACTAAAACAACAAGCATTATCATCAATAATGTCATGGGTACGCCTTCTTCACCTTTTCCTATTCAAAACCAAACGGTTTGCAAAAACACAAGCGTTACGTTGACACCGACAGGCGGAACAAGCTATAAATTCTATAGCCAAAACCCGACAGGCGGCGGAGTCACACCCCTCAGTACAGGTGCTTCTTATACATTTGTGGCGACCATGAATACAACAATTTGGATAACAAATAGGGTTGGCAGTTGCGAATCTGCACCGATTTCTACGTATATTTCTACAGATGATATAACTAAACCCATTGTCTATTGCAAACCCGCAACGCTGCAACTCGACGCGATAGGCAAAGCCACTTTAACGATTGCTCAAATTGACAATAATTCAACAGATAATTGTGGCATTTCAGTCAGAACTTTATCAAAAACAGCCTTCGATTGTAGCAATTTAGGCATAAATACCGTCATTTTTACGGCAACAGATGCCGCAGGTAACAGCGCAACTTGTTCCGCAACCGTAATTGTCGAAGACAAAATAGCCCCCTCAGTATTTTGCAAACCCGCAACGCTGCA
>JAYTUQ010000255.1:0-5892 GCA_043744455.1 Saprospiraceae bacterium
CACTTATGATGATCGACAATTGCTTTGGTTAAGCGGTTATCTCTACGGTTTGGCAAATGCAAAAGCCGACAATCGGGTGCCTTCTGATGTCGTTTATCGATCGCCAGTCACCCCCTCAGTATCTACGGGTACGAATGGCAACGCGGCAGTGGCAACCAAGCCGTCAAAGGTGACAATCCTTTTTGGCAGTCAATCTGGCAATAGCAAAAAGGTGGCAGATCAGGCGGCAGAGGCATTGAAAGCAGCGGGTTCTGAAGTCGTTGTAGCAGACATGAGTGAATACAAACCCGCTCAGTTGAAGAATGAAAAACTGTTGTTGGTTGTCGTTGCGACTTATGGCGAAGGCGAACCACCTGCAGCCGCAGAGGAATTGCACAGGTTTATTTTCAGCAGCCGCGCACCGAAATTCAGTGCCGATACGCAATTTGCCGTCTTAGCTTTGGGTGATAAATCATACTTGCAATATTGCCAAACAGGTAAAGATTTTGACCAACAATTAGAAAAATTGGGCGCAAAACGCATTGCTGACCGTGTAGATTGCGATGTGGATTGGCACGATGATGCGGAGAAATGGATTAAAACTGTGGTTGAAAAATTGCCAAAACCAACCCATAGCGTTGCCTCAAATGGCAACGGTCATGCTTATGTTGCAGTCACAAAACAAGAAGTTCCCGCTTCAAAATACGATAGAAAAAATCCTTTTGAAGCTGAAATTTTAGAAAAAATACAACTCAACGGGCGTGGTTCGGTCAAAGAAACATGGCACGTTGAATTAAGCCTTGAAGGTTCAGGTTTGATTTATGAGCCAGGTGATGCACTCAATATTTTTGCAACCAATTCAGAACGTATGGTCGCAGATGTTTTGAAATCCTCAAAATTAGACCCCTCAGTATTGGTGGATTTTGATGGTCAAAAACAAAAATTAGGCGACGTTTTGTTAGAGAAAGCAGAGATTTCTGTTTTAACGCGCGATGTCTTGCAGAAGTATTACGGTTTTACAAAAAACGAAAAACTCAAAACGATTCTCGACGACCCCAAAGCTTTACAGGCATATATATATGGTCGCGATGTGGCGGACTTATTTGTTGATTTTCCATCAGAAGTACCCCCTCAGTATTTTGCCGATTTTTTGAGAAAAATGCCTGCACGAGCCTATTCAATCGCATCAAGTTTGGCAGCGCATGAAGACGAAGTGCATTTGACCGTGGGGGCGGTACGCTACAATTTCAGAGGTCGTAAAAAGGAAGGTGTTGCTTCTTCTTTCCTCGCGGATAGGGTTTCAATCGGCGAAAAAGTAAAAGTTTTTGTTGAGAAAAATGAGTATTTCAAATTGCCCAATGACCCCAATGCTGACATCATCATGGTGGGTCCGGGCACAGGTATTGCGCCGTTCCGTGCTTTCGTTGAAGAACGTGCAGAGACAGGTGCTGAAGGTAAAAACTGGTTGTTTTTTGGCAATCCGAACTTTACAACGGACTTTTTGTACCAAACTGAATGGCAGCAATATTTGAAAAAAGGCAATTTAGATCGATTAGAATTAGCTTTTAGTCGCGATCAAAAGGATAAAATCTATGTACAACATCGTCTTTTGCAGAAATCGAAACTCATTTTTGAGCGTTTGCAAAACGGCTCTTACTTTTATGTCTGTGGCGATAAAAACAAAATGGCTGGAGATGTAGAGCGTGCCTTGGTGCAAATTTCAATGAAAGAAGGTGGTTTTTCAGAAGAAAAAGCAATCGAGTTCATCAAAGATTTGAAGAAAAAACGCCAATATTTGGAAGATGTTTATTAGTGGATAATGGATAGATGATAGTGGATAATGACGCATCTAAAAGTTGCGTTAGTAACTGCCTATTTGTAGCTGTTTCTAACGCAACTTTTTTATTTGCTCTTTTTTGTTAAATTTGCCCAAAAAGAAATTTTATTCATTGAAAAGACGACATGCAACAAGATGATTTCTAAAAAAATGAAATACGCTTTGAAAGCCCTCATCCATATCGCCAATGCCGAAGAAGCCTACGTGAAAACGGGTAATATAGCTGAAAAAGCACAAATTCCAAAGAAATTTCTTGAACAAATATTGTTAGAACTTAAAAAAGGGCGTATCATCAACAGCAAACAAGGCAATGTGGGCGGCTTTTATTTTGTCAAAGAACCCAAAGACATAACACTTGCTGATATTTATCGCCTCATTGACGGACCAATTGCCTTAATTCCCTGCGTCTCTAAAAATTTTTATGAACCCTGCGATGATTGCATCAACGAAGACATATGCAGTATTCGTCATGCCTTAATTGAAGTTCGTGACGGCACTTTGAAGATTTTGGAAACGATAAATATTGCACAATTAGCAGAAGGGTATGTGCAGGAGGCGGTGAATTGGATGATTTAGATTAATTTATATGTTATTAAAAAAATGGTTATTGGTTTTGTAAACCGATAACCATTTTTTTATAAATCAATGTGCTAACCTTTAGGTAATCTGATTCCCCAAAGTATTTCACCTATATATTTAACAAAATTTATATAAAATTAACAATAAAGATTCTAATAAACAAAAGGATTGTTATAACTTCATGCCGAATTTTTAATCTTTATTTTTAACTTTTAAATTGTATATTTATGTTCATTAACATTTTTTCCCAACGTCCCAACGTCCCAACGTCCCAACGCTCATTTTATGCCTTGCGCTTAGTTTAGCTGCTTTTTTGAGCGGTTGCCAAAAAACGCTTTTAGAAACCCCCTCAGTATCAGAGCCTATTTTAACCGTTTCAGAACAAAACCGTATTCTAAAAGATAGCTTTTTTGCGCACAGCGAACTTTTATCTTTACCGCTACGAAAGGTTGTTCAAAACCTAAAAGACCAAGATAGTGTCTCCAATTTCATTACAGCTGCTTGGGTTTCTAAAAATGGTTTGCCTGTATGGGGTAAAATCTTATCCAGTACAAGCCATAAGCCCACAATGATAGGTTCACGCGGCGGCGGCAATGTAAGTGATATTAGTTTTATTCCGCTTAGGGACACGCTTTCGGGTATTATCAAATCATACATTGCGGTCTATCATCTTGAAAATGATGCGTTCGGCTATCGGCTCTACAATCGAGACAGTGTGACCCTCTTTGTCCCTGCCAACCCTACAGAGAAGCCAAAAGTTGTCAGAATGTTGGCTATTTATGCGTATTTCGAGCAAACGGTTAACAACAGAGCCGAAACTTTTATTCCGCAACCCTACAATATTACGTTTAGAAACATTCAAATTAGCATTGGAAGCGGCGGCAGTGTCATCACGGCACGGACAGATTGTCATGAAGTTTGTATTGAAGGAGAAGGTATCATCAGCCCGATAGCCCTTGTTGCGGGAAGGCTTTGTTGGAACGTTTGTGTTTATGGTGCGAATGAGCCTAATTTTGGTTCAAGCAGTTGTGCTTTGTGCGGCAGTTCTGGTTGGACAGGTTCAAGTACAGGCGGTGGCAACGGGTCGTCGTCGTCATCTTTGACCTATTTGGACGGCTTGATTAGCGAATCAACCTTTCTTTCTGACTTGTCCTCTACATTAGACCTGGGTGGTTTTCCCGAAACTGAATTTATCCGAAAATTTCCATATTATGTTTACTTGATTGCACCCCTTAGGCAACTAAGAATGGCAATGTATAATCCGAATATTGGTATTGATTTAACGGATTTAGCGTTATTTGTACGGAATCCTGCCATTATTACACAGTTAAATACGTTTTTGAGCCAAGGAGGGAGTGTAGCAGATGGCGTATTACATAAGAATTTATTGAAAGATAATATAGATTATTTTAATGCCAATAAGAATCTTGGATTCCCTGCCATTGGTACTAACGCATGGGTTGAAGCTCTGAATATATTCACGCCTACTGAAAACCCTTCTTTTTGGGATTTAACATCTGAAGAGAAAACACTTTGCTCCCTTTATCCAAAAATTGCTTTAAAAATATTGCCAAACAAAAAAATTGCTGAACAAAAAACTAAAGATATAATGGGTCATTCAGGGCATAATGATAAATCTGACGCTTTTCGGCACGCATATTTTAATGCTTTAAACGCTTTGTATGCTGGACGGTATTATGCCAATTTATTTGGTGAAGCACATGAAACCAACACTCCTCTAAATAAGGCATTAGAAAAACAAATGGATTTGTTTAATAATTCAGTTGGGCAATATTACGGAGAAAACGTAAGTCCGTTAAATCCCGATACATCACCATTAGAGGTAAAAATAAAGCGAGCTTTAGATAACGGGGAGCTAAGATATTTAAAGCCTTTAGACCAAAATAATGAAATAATTCCAGGTATAACTCAAATTGTGCCTACAAATCAATAACAATAGTTCGTGAAGTTTTTCAATATCGAAATGAATTGTAAATTTTTAATTATTTAAATAATTGATAATTAAATGATTGATTTATTTAAATTTTAATAAATTAACTGTATAAATAATTGAAATTCAATACTATTAAAATTTTTTACGAACTAGTGAATAAAAATAGAAAATGAAAAATCTATTATTTTTAATGACATTATTTTTAATAATGTCAATTATGTATAGCTGTGGATGGAAAGAAATAGAAATTTCTGATTGCTCTCGTCCACAAGAATTTATATTGCAATCTAATGACCAGAGCCCTTTTACTTTAAAATTACAAATATCAAGCGAAACAAATGGCTCATTTAGTATAGATGGGTGTCAAATTAATGAAGGTAGTATAAATACCGAATTGCAGTTAGATGCTTATGACCAAATTCATCACTTGATTTATAAACCAATTACTGTTACCAAAGGTAAAATCAGAGTTAAATATCGATTCTAAAAATAAATGCCGCGATACTGAGGGGGGTATCGCGGCATTTATTTATCAAAAAAACTAAAACAACCCTTCAACCGACCAATAACGCTCACCTGTATCGTAGTTAAACGTCAAAATACGTGAACCTTTAGGCAATTCCGTTATTTTTTGAGCAACAGCCGCCAATGATGCACCTGTCGAAATACCTGCTAAAATACCTTCTTCTTTTGCCAAACGTTGGGCATAATCAAACGCTTCTTCTTTGGTGACGGCAATCACACCGTCCAAAATGTCGCGATGCAAATTGTCAGGAATAAAACCCGCGCCGATACCTTGAAGCGGATGTGGACCAGGCGCACCGCCTGAGATAACAGGCGAAGCAGCAGGTTCAACGGCAAAAACTTTCAAATTTGGAAATTTAGGTTTCAATATTTCTGCTACACCCGTAATGTGTCCACCTGTACCAACACCCGTGATAAGGGCATCGAAGCCTTCGGGGAAGTCGTTCAATATCTCAATAGCGGTCGTTTTTTTATGGATTTCGATATTGGCTCTGTTGCTGAATTGTTGCGGCATCCACGCATTCGGGTTTTCATTGACCAATTCGGCGGCGCGTTCGATAGCCCCTTTCATCCCTTTTTCACGGGGTGTTAATTCAAAAGATGCGCCATACGTTGCCATGATTTTGCGGCGTTCGATAGACATGGATTCGGGCATGACGAGTACCAATTTATAGCCTTTTACGGCACAAACCAAAGCCAAACCAATGCCTGTATTGCCAGAAGTTGGCTCAATAATGACACTATTTTTGGTCAAAATACCTTTTGATTCGGCATCTTCAACCATTGCCAAGGCGATGCGGTCTTTGATGCTGGCACCAGGGTTATTTCTTTCTAATTTCATAAAAACTTCATAGCCAGCAGGGAATAATTTGTTCAAACGCACATGCGGCGTGTTGCCAACGGATTGCAGAATATTGTCAAATTTCATGTCTTTATTTTATTATTTCAATGATTAAATTGCTTGTATTAAACTGATTTTGTGAAACAAAGTTACGATTATTTTTTTCAAATACTACTA
>JAYTUQ010000256.1:0-1539 GCA_043744455.1 Saprospiraceae bacterium
GCTTTTGTTTGTTACCTTTTACTTTTATATCTTTATTCATCAGCGGTTGGGGGCTTGACGAGCATTGAATTCCCTGCCTGCAGCAATACCCGACCGTTAAATGCAATGCCGTGCAACACCCTAAAATATTCGGGGTTGACTTGCATATTCTTTAAATCTCTTTTCTTGTTTTTCGTAATATTCTTTATCAACTTCAAAGCCGACAAAGTGAAAACCGTTTTTGTGTGCAGCAATTCTGCTGCTTCCTGAACCTAAATGTGTGTCTAAAATCTTCATTCCTTTTTCGGCATAGTTTAATAAAATCCAATCGTATAAATAAACAGGCTTTTGAGTTGGATGTATTGCCCCACCGTGTTCTTGAATTTTGCATCTATTAGCTTCTATAACCCTCAAGGCTCGTTTAAAAGATGTGTAAGCAAGTTCACCATCGCTGTTGCATATCCTTTGCCCTTTATCCCAAAATATCCAACCCATTGAAGGTGGCAAGTGTTCAACAAAATAGTTAGCCCCCCAAATGATTTGATTTTTAGAAACACGCCACAATTCAATAAAGTATTCATAAGGCGGTATTTCATTATCCCAACCTTTGAACTCATAAGCCTTTCTGCCGCCGTGTTTACTTGTGCTTTTACGGCTTCCATCAAATCCAATTCCGTAAGGTGGATCAACTATCGCTAAATCGAAATACTTATCAGGATAATGTCGCATCCCTTCAATACAATCCATTAGGTAAGTCTCTGATAATGGCACTGCATTTAACAAGGGGTTTGGCAATAGTTTGGCAGACGGAAGTACATCAGCAGTTGTAACTCTATTGGGCTTCGGTTCGGGCTTAAGAATATCTATTTGGCTTTTATCTATCATTTGTACTTTTGTTTCTAAATTAATCATTTGTTCGGGCTGACAAGTTTCAAATTCCAAACCATCGCCAAGCCATGTTCGTTAGCGGCAAGCTAGTTTCAGACAAAATTGTGGTGGCGTTTTCATCGAAGTTTGCAGTCTCAATTGTGCAGTTTTCTTTTAGGGTTTGACACACAATTTTTATTCGGGCAGGTTTTAAGCAGCCTTTGTTATTTCCATTTTTTTTCGGTGGACGCATGACAGTTCTTTAATTCAAACAACTTTTACAAACGCAGTTGGTGACTTCTTTTAGTTTTGAAATTTCTGCTTCGTTTGTTGCGGTGGGCTTCGGGAAACTGGATACAGTCTGCTGCTTTCGCAAGCTGTTGGCTTCGGGCTTTTTTAGCTGGCAGTTTTTAAAGTCATACCAAAGGTCAAAAGTATTTTTGTTTGTACATGCAGTTTTAGGTGGACAGTATGGCGGTTTGCTTTTTTGGTTGCGGCTCACTCTTCAAACCTGGCATTAATGTGTCCGCCGGTTTGCAGGCAGTTTTCGGGGGACAGTGTGGCTGCATTTTATAGCAAAAGTTTTTCGGGTTGGACACAGTGAATACTTTTTTATTCAAGAAGCAATATTTTTATTCAAGCTAGTTTTAAACTTATCGCCAGCCGCTAACAAAGGTATTGCTGCAAGCAGGG
>JAYTUQ010000257.1:0-5886 GCA_043744455.1 Saprospiraceae bacterium
ATAAAACCGAATCCTTTTGATTCGTTAAAAAACTTAACTGTACCTGTTTGCATTAAAAAACTATTTAAAAGTACTATATGGCGAAATTGCCGCTGCAAATATAATACTTATTTATTAAAACATCAGATTTATTTATTTTTTAAATTTTTTTTAAAAAATAATTTAAACACTTACCCCCCTCAGTAAAAAAGAAAAATGAGCGTAGGTATCCATTTTTTTAGATAAAAACCGCCGAATTCTGTTACTTTCGTGCTGAAATACGCCTATTTTACATTCGTTCAAAACGCAAATAGCTGTAGAAAAAGATCTCTACCATTTTATAAAATAACACATCTTTAAAAATAAAAGCATAATGAATCTATCAAAACAATACCCCCACATAGCTTGGTGGGTCGAAAATAATGGCTGGATGATAGTAGGTTCGGACGAAGAAAGCGACAGTTTTATCCGTTTAATCGATACAATTGGGGTCTCTTGGGAAGACGAAGATTCAAAAACAATAGACGACGCATTGGTTAAAGCTGAATTATTTTTAAAAAAGGATTTACCCAAACGTTTTCCAAATAGATTCAGTTTGGACTAACAAAAACATTATTTTATAAAATCTTAAAATGTCAAACAATGTCAAAAACAAAAATTACAGTCAACTCAAACGGCTCACTAAAAGTCGAAGGCGATTTTGAAATTGTAGATGCACAAGGCGAAGTGTATGGTCTTCAAGGCAGGACAGTTCTTAGTTTATGTCGCTGCGGTATGTCAAAAAATAAACCTTTTTGCGATGGTTCGCATCGCGGGCACTTAGAGCACGAGGCAGTGGCTTTTGATTTGCCTCCTAAAAAAGTGTAAATTAAATAGGAGCGTCCATAACCTCATTGCTTCTTTCATGAAAGACTTTAGTTTATTGCCGATTATTTCAGGCGTTATATCTCAAAAAGAAGGTAAAAGCATGATTAATGATTAATATTACGGCGGTATAAAGGCCAATTTTATTAACATTAAAATTTAAACTAAACAATGAAAAGAAGAAATTTCGTAAAGTCATCGCTTTTAGTGACCCCCTCAGTATTAGCCGCAAATTCGCTCACGGCAAAACCGTTGGCAGCTCAAAAAGAATACTACGAATGGCGTGAATATGAGTTTAATTACAACTCACCACGCGGCGAAGTAGAGAATTATTTCAAAACGGCTTTGATTCCAGCTTTCAATAAATATGGCATCAAGACGGTCGGGGTATTCAGTGAATTGGGCAAGTCAGACCCTGCAAAAGTGTATATGCTCATTCCTTACACTTCTTTTGAAGATATTAAAACCATTAACGACAAAGTCAAAATGGATGCAGATTATCAAAAAGCAGCTACGGCTTTTAACAGTCTGCCTGCTGATAAAGCACCTTATAATAGAGTCAATTCGTCAATTTTCCTTGCTTTTGATGGCGTTCCAAAGTTATTACCGCCCAAAAATGAGCCGCGCATCTTTGAAGTTCGCAGTTATGAAGGTTACAACGATGATGCCGTTCGCCGTAAAATCTTGATGTTCAACAAAGAAGAATTGGATGTTTTTTATCGCAGTGGTTTAAAGACTGTTTTCTTCGGCGAAGTCATTGCAGGCGGCAATATGCCGCGTTTGACATACATGCTCACCTTCAAAGACATGGCAGAACGTGATGCAAATTGGGCAAAATTTAGCGCCGACGATGTTTGGAAACGCATCAGTAAAGCACCTGAATATGCCAATGCGGTATCGAAGATTTATAGAACGTTTTTAGTGCCAACAGCTTATTCGCAGGTGTAATCTTTGGCAAGTGTCGGATATTTTGAAAATATCCGACACTTATTTAAGTGATAAAAACTCCCCGAACATACATACCAAGGTGACTAATTCTAAATCTGCAAGTCACTTTTATCAACCGCCTACACAAGGCAAAAAGAAGGACAATTCAAAGTTTAAAAATCCATTTTCTAAACTAAAAAACTGTTGAACGATGCAAAAATCACTGTATTTCGTCCTGTTCTTTGCCCTCCTCACAAGTCGTTGCACAACCCTTCAATTTGAAAAACCTATTCCTTTTAAAGCTGTTTCGATTGATAAATGCCCTGAAATGCTTGTCGGGCAATTTATGGAACAAAAAGAGGATGCCCAACCTAAATTATTACACGAGGTCATCTCTTTTGAATCCCCAAAGCCCAACCAATGGCTTATTTATGTCTATAAACAGTTGGCTGATGAAGATTTAAAGAACTTTTCAACCTTTGAAATTAAAAATGATGTGCTGATTGAACACATCAAAGTCACCTTAGAAAACAGCAAGACGGGCAAAGACTCGATAATTGAAACGCCTATTTCTAAGACTAAAACGGGTTATAAAACACAAGAACACTTAGCTTATAGACTTGATTTTACGACCAAAACTATCATGCAATATCCTGAAGCAACGGATACAGATTCAGAAGTAAAAACAGGCACTTTCGACATGCGCCAAAAAGGAGATACCTATTATTTGAACGTCAAAGGCTTGGTAACACCTGATTATTGGTACGTTGTCATGTTTACTCCAACGGCTGAATTATTGACAGTCAATATGTTAAGTCAATTTAGTTCAGACAAAGAAAAAAATATTAACGCAATCATGCCTTTAACAAAATTGGATGACGAGACCTATGTGGCAAAACCGACGGAAGCGCAATTAAATGCTTTTTTAAAATATCCCGAAGTAGGAGAGGTGTCTTTTTACAAGAGGCTAAAACATTAAATTGCTGCCAAAATCGTTTAGATACTGTCACGCCTAAGTGTGTTGAAGCCCAAGGCATCAAGGAGGTCGTTTTGACGCAACAAAACAAAAATATTTTCCTAAAATGGCAGACAATCATCATCACGACCATACGCACAGCACAGAATTGACGACGATAAATAAAGCATTTATCATAGGCATTGTGTTAAATATGTGTTTTGTTATCGTAGAAACCATTACAGGGTTTTGGACAAATTCGCTTGCTTTGCTTTCTGACGCAGGGCATAATTTGAGTGATGTGGCAAGTTTAGCATTGTCATTGTTGGCTTTCCGCTTGGCGAAGGTCAAGCCTACAACAAAATATACTTATGGCTTTCGCAAAGCAACTGTTTTGGTTGCTTTGTTGAATGCCATTATCCTACTCATCGCTATCGGTGGCATTGCCTACGAAGCCATTTTGCGTTTCAATAATCCGCAACCATTGCAAGGCAAAACAATAGCTATTGTCGCATTTATTGGTATCATCATTAACAGCATTACGGCTTATCTTTTTTTGAAAGACAAAGAATCAGACCTAAACGTAAAGAGTGCGTATTTACATTTGGCAGCTGATGCTTTGGTTTCTTTGGGCGTGGTGATTGGCGGTATTTTGATACTTTATACCGATTGGTGGTGGTTAGATGGTGTTTTAAGTTTGATAATTGCTGTCGTTATTTTGGTCAGTACGTGGGGCTTATTGACCCATAGTTTGCGGCTTTCATTAGATGGTGTACCCAAAAACGTTGATATTGAAGCCATAAAAACAAAAATAACATCCTTAAAAGGCGTTTCAGACTTTCATCACATCCATATATGGGCGATGAGTACCACTAAAAATGCCTTAACAGCACATTTAGTCCTAAATGAGTTGACTGACTTCAATGAAGTTGAAAAAATAAAAAACAAAGTCAAACACGAATTAGAGCATTTGAACGTCCATCATAGTACAATTGAAGTACATACTGAGGGGGTTGTTCCTGCTGATTGTGATGATTGTTGAACTGTAAAATACATTTACGAAATTTTTAAAATTTCGTAAATGTTGATAGTCAATAAGTTGTGTAAAAAACTCAAAGAAATACTGAGGGGGTCAATCTTTTTCTTATCTTTATTTTATCAACTTAAAATCATAAAAATGTGGTGGATTTATGCCCTTTTATCAGCTCTTTTTGCTTCATTAACTGCTATTTTTGCTAAAATAGGCATTGCAAATGTCAATTCCAATTTAGCAACTGCCATCAGAACCGTTGTCATTTTACTTGTGGCATGGGGCATTGTCATCGGTCGCGGCGAATTAAAAGGTTTGGCAACCCTTTCTAAGCACAATTTATTGTTTTTAGTCATTTCAGGCATTGCCACAGGTTTGTCGTGGATATTCTATTTCAAAGCACTGCAAATTGGTAAAGTCTCCCAAGTTGCACCTGTTGACAAATTGAGCGTTGCGCTAACCATCGTTTTATCCATCGTTTTTTTAGGAGAAGCTTTGACCTTTAAAACTGCCATTGGCGCATTGTTAATCATAGCGGGAACGATTGTTTTAATTTTATGATTAAATCAAAAAGCTATGTATTCTATGAGGCTATGTGTTTAAAAACTAAAACTTCAAAGTAGTAGGTAAATACTTCTCTATCAATGCTTTATAATAAGGACGCAAGGCTTCGGTGTCAGGTGGGACAGGCACTTTTGAGTACAAATCATAGGGATTGAATTTTTTGACCCATTCAAACATTTCGCGGTCGTGGTCGTCCATGAGGTGTGCGTAGGCATCTTCCCGATGTTGTGAATAGAATGAGTGATAACGAATCATGTACAAAGCTGGTTCGGGCAGATGATTTTTCATCATTTGATATAAATATTCATCGTGTCCCCATGACATGTGGACATTTTTCAAACCACAATTAGGCGAATAAACACCATAAGTTGTATTGTAACGCGAATCGTGTGCATCTGGATTTGCTTCAAAAAATTCTGGATAAACGATGCTGTCCGCATGTTTGCAACCCACAGGGAACGTGTCGCCAACAACCGCCCATTGTGGTTCACCGAACAGGCACAAAACCTTACCCATGTCGTGCAAAAGACCCGTCAAAACGAACCAATCAGGGTGTCCGTCAGCCCGAATCGCCTCCGATGTTTGCAGTAAATGTTGCCATTGGTCAAGCGATGTGTCAGGATCAGAATCGTCCACAAGAGAGTTAAGAAATTCAAAAGCATCCCAAATAGGCATTTCTCTTTTGTCGAATTTCAAGAAATCAGCGCGTTTCTCTTGCACAAAATCATAGGTTTGGAAAGTATGATTGAGACGATAAAATTCACGAACGGTATCCCGTTGCGGGCTGTCGTAGTTCCGATATTCTTCCTTGCTTTTAGCGTGAACTTCTGGCTCAGGATAGCGAATCAAAACATCGGCTTCCCAATCCTCGATGCTGTGCAAAGGCGTTATTTCTGCTGCCGTAAAATCCATTTTCTTTAAGTTATTTTATTATAAATAATGATTTTTTTGAATGATAGCAAAGATAAGCTCTCTTATTAAGAAAATAAATGCAAACGTTTGAAAAAAATACCCCCCTCAGTAAATGACCATAAAATTACCTTAAAAATGCCGAAGCACACCACAAAATAGGTGCTTGACCGTGATTATCACCCGTCCGTTGTTTGCGGTCAATATAATATTGGTGGTCGTTTTTCTTATTCGTGCCTTCACACACGTTTGAAATCTCCCCATCCGTATTGATGTATTTTATCATCGCTAACCAAGCCTTCCGAGCTGCTGGCGCATACGTTTTTGCATCAAGCCAACCATTTTTGACACCTGTAATCATTGCAAAAGTAAACATACCCGTTGAAGATGTCTCAGCCCACGATGTAGGGTCGTCAATCAACTGGTGCCACATACCGTCAGTGCCTTGGTTTTTTAATAAAGTTGCCATCATTTTCTTATAACCCGCCATTATTGCCCCATAATTGGGGTTTTCTTTAGGCAAAACCCTTAACAATTCAGCCATGCCCGCTGCCATCCAGCCATTGCCGCGTCCCCAAAAAAACGGTACATCGGGCGCATGATAGAATAAACCATTCGGACGTTGGATTTCTTTCAAATAAAAAACCATTTCCTTCGC
>JAYTUQ010000258.1:0-22456 GCA_043744455.1 Saprospiraceae bacterium
CGAACCGCCGACACATGGATTTTCAGTCCATTGCTCTACCAACTGAGCTACTTCACCGGCGACCTGTACTTTTGTACTACCAGGCGGCTTCACCAGCCAACTTCCTTGCGAAAGCGGTGCAAAGATACACCTGTTTATCAAAAATCAAATACTTTTTAAAAATAAATTTACCTTTCGGAAAAATTTTCAAATATGAGACTTCAACCTTGGCAAGTTATTGCCTTTCCTTCTGGGCTTTGGTCAGTTGCTTTTTTTGCTTTTGCTGTCTTTAAAGATGCAGGACATTTGGCAATATGGGCGGCTCCGGGTATGGTACTTTTGGCAGCTACTTACGTGCTTAGTCCGCAAATCAATTGGTGGTGGTTCAAACGCAATCCACCCCCCCTCAGTATAGCCGCGACAAAACTGCTTGAAACACATTTTTTGTATTACAAAAAACTATCTCCTGAACTAAAAACCCGTTTTCGAAATCGTGTAGCTCTTTTTATATTAGGCAATGAGTTTATACGCCCCGTTCGTTCCGATGATTCTGATGCACAAAGTATGCGAAATACAGTTCCCGAAGACTTAAAAGCAGCCGTTGCGGCTTTGGCTACGCAGGTCTTTTTTGGTAAAACGGACGTGCCAACAAGCAAATATGAGCATTTTATCCTCTATCCACATCCTTTCCCTACCCCTCAATATCCATTTCTACACACCTCTGAAATGTATGAAGAAGACGGTGTCGTGCTCTTTTCTGCCGACCCCTTGATGATTGGACTAAACAATCCACAAGCATTTTTTAGTATTGGTTTGTATGAATTTTCAAAAATTTTCAAAGAGATGACCCCCTCAGTATCACTGCCTATTTTGACGGATAAAGAGTGGGCTGCGCTTGAAAAAATGAGTGGAATGAATAATGATACAATTGGTAAAGTCATCGGTTTATCTGAATTTGATAATTTTGGGATTCTGGCGCACCATTTTTTTACATTCCCTGACCTTTTCAAGTCTTTTTCACCCGATTTGTTTCAGTTATTGAGCAATATGTTTCATCAAGACCCTACAAATGGTATGAATCCCATTGTTTCTTATTAAGTACTGATGAAAAAATAAATTGATATTAATTGGTTTTGAACAATTCTGAATACGAATTGTTATACATGGCATGAATAATGGAATTTTAAAAAGCATCACTTCGTTCATCGGAAACGAAAGCCAGCCATCACAAGATATGACGCATCTAAAAATGGGAGACCCAGCACCCAATTTTTCAGCACTTAATGAAAACGGTAAAAAAGTCTCGCTTAAAGATTTTAAAGGCAAAAAATTAGCCTTGTTTTTTTATCCCGCCGACAACACGCCCGGTTGTACAGCAGCAGCTTGTAATCTGCGTGATAACTATGCAGAATTGACAGCCGCAGGCATTGAAATGTTAGGCGTAAGTCCCGACACTGTGAAAAAGCATGGCAAATTCATTCAAAAATTCCAACTCCCATTTAGTTTAATCGCTGATGAAGACCTAACCATCTTAAAGGCGTATGGTGTGTGGGGACGGAAAAAATTCATGGGACGTGAGTACGCTGGCGTGCACCGCACTACTTTTTTGATTGACGAAAAGGGCATTATTGAACAAATTTTTGATAAAGTGAATACCAAAAACCATGCAGAACAAATTATGGCAACCTTGAATAAATAATATAGGACAAAACGGATGGAAATTTTTTTTTATACCCTATTGATGATAAAAGCGATATTGAAAACAAAAAAATCAAACAATTCTTTCAAAAAATCTTGAATTTAAAAAACAACGCATGTAACTTAGCGATTCAGACTATTTAAAATAGTCCTGTTATGAAAAATATCGGCTTTGCATGAATCTTTTAGCTTAAAAATTACAACATCACCAACTATGACTACCCATTCCCGCCGCTACGTTTTTTTGGATTTTGACACATTGGTCAACATCAAATTCAAAAAATTAGAAAAAGTCTGCGACAAAATTTTCGTTTTTGTGGGGTCTGATATTTCAGATGTCCCTCTAAATCTCGTCCGCGAGATGCAAGGTATGGGTAATGCTATCAAATGGATAGCTGTTGGCGATACCGTTACGTTGAATTTAAATTACCATATTTGCTTCTTGATGGGTAAACTGCATGAAAAAATAAGCGCAGATGTTGAATTTGCCATTTTATCCAATGATGAGGCGTTCGACCCACTCGTTAATTTTATCAATGCGACAGGTAGAGGATGTTTACGTATCAAAAATTCTTTATCAGAAAAAACGGCATCCATACAGCAAACTGAAAGTATGCCCCCCCTCAGTATGACAGAACATACTGACTCTGCAGCGTTTACGCCTGATGATGAAGCTTCATCTTTACTCGAATCACTCAATACACGGCTTTTCGGAGAACATATCAGTGAAATAAACGACGACAAAAAAGTACAACCTAACCGCGAGTTAACGCTCATTGATGAAACCGCAAAAGAGACTGTTCGCCGCCTTGTTCGTTCGGGCAATCGCCCACAAAATGTGCTGATGTTGCGAAATTATATTTTACTCCACAATCAAGAATTGTCCTTACATGGCGATGTTGATAAAATTATCAATCGTTTGAAAGATTCAAGAGAGATAGAATTGCGCAACGAGGCCGTGCAATATAATTTTTAACTAATAAAGCGGAGCATGTCTTTATTTTTTAAAAAAATTTTATTTTTGCAGAACTTCAAAAACACAAAGTGCTTTTGAAGTTCTTTGTTAATAAAATACTACTCAAATTGCTCATTACAAATATTAATTAAAAATCATGGACTTAGAAGAATTTAGTCTGATTATTGAAATCGCGAAAGAGAAAATGGCAGGTGCTGTTGAACATCTCCAACACGACCTCGTCAAACTACGTACAGGCAAAGCCTCAACGGATATTTTGAATGGCATTATGGTACCTTATTATGGTTCGCCAACGCCCATTCATCAAATCGCTAATATCTCAACAGGAGATGCACGTACGCTTATCATCCAACCTTGGGAAAGAAATATGCTCGGTGCCATCGAAAAAGGCTTGTTTGAAGCCCAACTCGGTATGACGCCGCAAAACGATGGACAAATTATCCGCCTCATTATTCCGCCCGTAACGGAAGAGCGTCGTATAGAACTTGTGAAAAAAGCGAAACACAGTGGTGAGGAATCAAAAGTGGGTGTCCGTGCGGCTCGCCATAAAGCGATGGATGAAATAAAAAAAGCCGTCAAATCAGGTTTATCTGAAGATATTGGTAAAAAAGAAGAAGCGAATGTTGACGCATTAACTAAAACCTATATTGAAAAAGTAGATAAAATTATCGATACAAAGGAAAAAGAGATTATGACAGTTTAAAGAAAGTCTTTTTGTCTTTCAAAAAAAGGCGTGATATACCCCTCAGTATATCACGCTTTTTTTTATTATCGAAGCATCAAAAATCCACTTAACTAACTAACAAACAGAATGATTGAGGTCATATTTGGCAATAATAAAAATACCAAAAACAGCCATCTCTGCGACCGTACCGCTCCAAAATATGGCTTTTGCACCTATATTTTTTCATCAAAAAGAACAAAGAAAATATAATAAGGTTCTACGTTTTCAAGTTAAGTTAGGGGATATAAATTTAAAAGTATAGATTTAAATGATAAAAGCACTCCTTCCTTTACTCCTTTTTTTATCCTTTTTATCGGCTTGCCGAAAAACTGAAACGGGTATAGAAATGTCTTATCGGCGACAATTTGAGATACCTGTTGGCTTGGCGGCTGGACCTTCGCACAATTTTGTTTTGCTCAATATACCCAGCGATACGGCTGTTTTTTTTCAAATCAACAACCTCACAGCGAGCCAAATCAAAGGCGTTGTACCCCGTACGATGAATATACGAACGATTTTTCAAGGCGGTGGCAATACATTTGCCAATGTTGACCGCGTGGAAGTCGCCATTTTCGACCCTGATCGCCCTTCGATACCTGAAATCCCTATTTTTTATCGCTATGATGTCCCCCTTAGTACAGGCGATCGTCTCGATTTGGTTCCAGACGGCAATAATGTTCAAAAATTTTTGATTGATGGTAAAAGATTTAATATCCGTATTAAACTTTTTTTCCGCGAAATCACGCCGCGCTCCGTCGAAACCGAAGTGAATATTATTTTTTTAGCGAAAACGGAATAGTTAATTAGGAATGAAAAAGTATGAAAAAGGACTGCTATACTGAGGGGGAGCCTTTTTCATACGTCATATTTCATACATCCTACTTTATAACTCATTCTATATCAAGGTATTTTGTAAAAAAGGCTTCCACTTCTTCTTTTGTTGGTTGCGCCATAGGTCGTACAATTCGGAAACCAATAAATGGGGCATCCGCATTCCACCACTTACTTTTAGGAATTTGAGGGTCGCGCCGATTCCAAATAGGGTCAGATTTTATGCGATTGGCGGGGCGCACATCAGCGGCTTTGTCCCTAAAATTACCTCCTTTTAGGGTTCTTGGATGCTTTTCTGTTGGCGATACTGAGGGGTCAGTATCGGTTGTTACTTGGGCGTAATCAGCACGGTATTCATCCAAAGTCCATTCCATCACATTGCCCAACATATCATATAAACCCCATTCATTGGGCTTCAATTCGCCCACTTTATGGTATTTATCGTTGCTATTCTGCGAAAACCAGGCATATTCCTTTATTTTTCGGGCATCGTCGCCGAATGGGTATGTCGTTGAGGCGTTTGCCCTGCAAGCATATTCCCACTCTGCTTCTGTCGGTAAACGATAGAAAATACCTGTTTTTTGATACAACCATTTACAAAACATTAAAGCCCCATATTGCGACATACTGTTGGCAGGAAATCCGCCTTGTTTGCCCATACCTAAGGTCAAATCTATATATGGTGGACTTGGGCGAGTGATACCATCGGGTTTTGGTTCGCTGTCTTTTTCTTCATCTCTAAAAAAATCGTATTGGTCATAAGTAATTTCGTAAACAGACATGTAGAAAGCAGAGATGTTTATTTTGCGCGGTGTGCTTTCATCTGCTTCCCGTCCTTTTTCAGTAACAGGACTGCCCATCATAAAACTGCCTGCTGGAATGGGTGTCATTTTCAAAGCAATATTAGTACCTGCCACCATTTGTTCATAAGCCTTATTATCCGTTTGTGCTTGTAAAAAAGTAGGGAAAAAGGCGATAAAAAGTAGTTTTTTCATAAAATAATAAGATTTTTTTGTTTTTTTCAATAATATATGAGGCGAACGCTCCATCAAACTGAAAGCGTGACACAAAGAGCATTTTTCTTAAGAAGTCTCAATTTATGGAAAAATATTTTGCAAATTGTGGGCTTTGCACCGACTTTGTCTTGCCATTTTTATTTTCCAAAATCAATAAAGCAGTATTTGGGTATTTTTTTATCAACCGTTTAGCTTTCCGAATTGATAAAATGCTGCACGCTGTTGCTAACCAATCTGCTGTTGTGCCGTCTGGAGCTATGACAGTTATATTGCGTCGATGCGTAAGTCCCAAACCCGTTTTGGGATTGACGATATGCGAATAACGTTTACCATCATGTTCAAAAAATTGGTGCATATCGCCAGACGTTGCAACGGCTTGATTTTCAATGGATAAGAAATGAGGCATCATCTTTTTATCGGAATTCGGAAGCGTTATTCCAATTTTCCAACCAACGGTTGTACTTGGTTTCTTACCTGCTACGAGGTCACCTCCTGCATCAACGAGACAGTAAGGGAAACCATTTTTTGTCAAAATATCCACAACTTCTTGAGCTGCAAAGCCTTTGACAATGCCACCAAAATCTAAAAGTACCCCCTCAGTATTGAACCTAATTTGAGGTGAATTTTCATTTATTTCGATGTTTTTAAAGCCACTTTTTTGTAATGCTGCTTGTAATGTCGCGTCAGTAGGCATCTGTTTCGTTTTTCGGGCTTTGCGCCATACTTTGACGATTTGTCCAACGGTGACATCAAAAGTACCGTGACTGATTTGATAGGCATGAGCCGAAATTTTCAACAAATGATACAAATCGGCTGAAATAGGTTGCCAAACGTGTGCTTTTTGGGCTACCGTATTTATTTCACTGTTATCGAGGTAGTCACTAAATACCTGATTCAAGGTATCGACGCGTGCATAAGCTTTTTCAATGATGGGTGCAAGGGCGAGCGAATCGTCAGCGTATACCGTGATGGCAAAAGGTGACCCCATTTTAGGTCGTTGAAATGTAAATTTTGAAGTTTGAGAAAAGATAGAAAAAGGCGCGATAAGTAAAAAAATAAAGCCGATTTGAAAGCATTTAATGGTCATAAAGTATTTTTTTTAGTTAAAATTAATGTGGGTATTGTCTGTTGAAGCCTAATAATTGCATTTTTTATGAAGAAAATAATGGTTTTCAAAATCTCGTTTATAAAAATTGTTAGGTATTAAATTAAGAAAATTTAATTGTGCTTTCTAACCCATTCACATTAAAAGTAAAATAAAATTTTATACATTTTAGGTGTCACATAATTTTGCAGAGTTGACATATAAATTTAGCCATTTGGAGACTTCATTGTGCTATTAATGATAGCAAATGACAATTTATAACCAAAATTTTAAAGCAATGAAAGTAAAACCTTTTTCTCCATAGACAACTCAATATGATAGCGGTATTTTAGGTACTAAACGAAAAATACAATATCACACTAACCTCCCTTTTCATTATTTGATGGTTAAAAAGTAGGGCAACATGTCCTAAAAGAAGTTATTTCCTTCATAACTCTTTGATTATCAATAAAGTCTAAGTTTTTCAAACTCTAATGACCACAATTTCAAAAAATCAATCTATAAGCAAATTTGAAAAAATAGAAGTTTTTTAAGATACTTTAGGAATAATTCTCTTCTTCGCGCCTGTCCAACGTAGCGCAATGAAATGTGCTCTGTTAGATGAGACCCAGCGAAATGGTTTTTGGTGAGCGGATTTTTGCTTCTAAAATCTTATAAGACAAATTTAATTCCATGAATATTAAAAAAATTATGTTGTGATGATACTAACACAAAATGACTGTACAATCCAAGCCAATGAGCAACTTTTAGAACAAAAAAACTTATTAGAGGAGCAATCTGAAATGTTAACAAAAAATTTACATGCTTTACAAATGTCGTATAGTGAACTTGAACTTTTTTCTTACATTGCTTCACATGACTTAAAAAGCCCTCTGCGTAATATTGGCAGCTATGCACAGCTACTCAAACGCCGTTATCAAGGAAAACTGGATGCTGAAGCTGATGAGTTTATTGATTTCATAGTCGATAATACGCATATGATGAACAGTATTATTAGTGATTTACTTATTTACAGCCGAGTTGACCGCGATAAAGATTTAGTAAAAGTTAATTTTAATCGTCTTATCGAGTTGGTGCAACATAATATCCGCGATGTCATTATAAAAAATGATGCAACAATTGATTGTGGTGAATTGCCTACTTTGTGGGTACATCGCTCAAGCATGACTCAGTTGTTTCAAAACCTTATCGAAAATGCGATTAAATTCCGTACGGCACAAAACCCACACATTTGTATTGATGCCCATATAAGGGAAACAGACGGGTTTTGGCAGATTTCGGTCAAAGACAATGGCGTAGGCTTGGATGAGCTATATCAAGAAAAAGCGTTTTTGCCCTTTCAACGTATCAACAATCGAGAACGTCCTGGTTCTGGTATGGGTTTGGCGATTTGTCGGAAAGTTGTCCGATTACATGGCGGCAATATTTGGTATCAAAAAAATGGCGTGGACAATGAAGATATAGGTACTTCCTTTCATTTTACGATTCCTCAACAAAAGAATTTTACAGAATAACGGGGTTGTCGTCGGGTGTAACTGTTAAACATTTTGTAATATTAAAAAATGCACACCGCATTTATTTGAATTTTAATACTGAAATATGTTGTATTTTATCTTTTTTGACAAAAAATAGAGATTATTATGTCTTTATACTGAGGGGGGGGGATTGGATAATATTTTGTTGTTCAATGTTCAGGGAAATTTAAAATATTCCCATAACATGGAATCCATAAACTGTTTATTAGAGACAGTATGGCTTAATTTATAGTTCATAATTAGGAGCCAATTTATTATTGGGGCTTTCGCCAGAATAAAAATTGTTGACATAGGCTACAGTTTCTTCGATGTCATCGGTTATAAGAAAGAGATCTAAATCTATAAGATTGACATTCTGTTCTTGGTGGCACATAATATCGAGAATCCAGGTGCGTAAACCGTTCCAAAAAGCTGAACCAACTAAAACAATCGGTACACGTGTGATTTTACCCGTTTGAATCAATGTTAGGACTTCAAATAACTCATCCATCGTTCCAAAGCCGCCCGGTAAGACCACAAAAGCTTGTGCATATTTGACGAACATGACTTTCCGTACGAAAAAGTAACGATGATCTAAACTTTTATCGTCGTCAATATAAGGGTTGTGATGTTGTTCAAAAGGTAGTTCAATGTTGAGACCGACAGAAGTGCCTCCAGATATTTTAGCCCCTTTATTTCCTGCTTCCATCACACCGGGTCCACCGCCTGTAATGACACCGTAGCCTTCTTCTGTGAAGCGGCGGGCAATATCAATCGCTTTTTTGTAGTGTGGATGGTCTGGTTTTGTGCGTGCTGAGCCAAAAATAGAGATACATGGACCAATAGTATTCAGTTTTTCGAAGCCATCGACAAATTCCGCCATAACTTTAAACATCGTCCAGGCATTTTCGCCCTTCATTTTCGTCCATTGTTTACGGCGTTTATTGGGTGTGCCGTTTTGTAATTCAATTCCCATAATCTTATAAATTTACAGTTGTTATATAAAAAATTAAACCCTTTGTCTTTTACGTTACGTATCAGACAAAGGGTGACAAACTTAATATTTTTTTAATAAAAAATCCAAGTTTTTACTGAGGGGGTCAAAATTTAATCCCAAAAGTTAATATATAATCATTGTAGGTATAGGTGTTGGTTACATTTTGCTCTGTATTGGTTTGCGTGATGAGAACTTTATAAGGTGTATAGTTCTCTTTTTGCGTCCGTTGTTGAAAAGCAAAGTCCATAAAAAAGTATTTGCCACGCAATCCCACACCTGCATTGTAGGTTGTATTCCAAAAATCTTTATCCTGACGAGGTGAGCCATTTAAACCCACACCTGCCCGAAAACGGAAAATATCATACACGTACTCGCCACCTACGCGGATGTTTAAGGCACTTTTGTAGCGTTTTGTAATTTGAGTATTGACATCATTTTGCGTTACAACATACTCTTTTTCTAAGGCAAAGTTCGATTTACTGTAATCAGCCCATTCTACATCGGTACTTATAAAACCAGATTTGCCAATGATAAAACCTGCACTACCGATAAAACGCCAAGGCGTTGATAGTTTATATTTGAACTCGCCCTCAGGTGACGCAGCTTCGGTCGTATAACGCAAACTGTCGGTATAGACATAATAAAGCTTGTTGTTATAACCATCATTCATCCGATACTTGGTTGGTGTATGAATAGCTAATCCTAAACGAATGGAATTTGTTGGACGCACAATAGCCCCTATTTTAGCATTGATGCCTACGCCTGATGTAGTAAGGTTTTGGTCGAATTGCAGTTTTTCAAAAAAGGGTACTTCTTTACGAACATCGTCTTCGTTATATGTTTTTGTTTCCGTAAAACGAACAAAAGGAACACCAATGGTACCACCTATTTGTAATTTTTCATTATAATTACCTGCATAAGAGACGACCATTTCATTGACGCCACCTCTCGTCTCTATCACTTGGCTTTTATAAATACCCGCAGCAGGGTTTAAATCAAAATCGGTCGTGTATTTGCGGACACCATTGAGCGTTTTTGTATAAATAGCCCCTGTTGAGTCTGCCAATTTGCTTTCAAAAACATCGAGACCCTCTATATTAGCTTGGTCGCGAAAACGGGCAGCAATAGAGCCTGTTGTTGTACCTTCGAAGAATAGATTGCTACCAAAATCTTGAAGCCGATTGAAGCCAATGGCAAAATTGCGCGTTTTCCATTTTGAAGAAGGGTCGCCATTGTTATTGAAAACTAAACCGAGATTGTCTATTGAGAACTTAGAAAAGCGTTGTGTGACTGCGTCTTTACCACCTTTTTCTAAGAGGGATGTGGTTTTTGCACCATGAAAAGAAGGAGAAAAAATAAACTCGCCACTCCTATAAGTTGCCAAACCTGCTGGATTAGTAGAAAGTGTTGAAAAGTCACCACCAATTGCCCCCATTGAGCCGCCAACGCCTATGGCACGTGCTGTGCCACCATACTGAGGAATGTATGAATAGCGCAATGCGTCGGAAGCGATTTGTGCTTTCATGGTGAATATTGATAAAGTAGCAACGAATATTAAAAAAGCTTTTTTCATAAGGGTCTAAATTTTAAGATTAGTAAAAGCAAAATACTGAGGGGGTATATTTATTTTTTGGCATAAAAAAGGCGGGAGCAGAGTGACACCCGCCTACTATCTTTTATTTAACTAACTGATATCTAATCAATTACCTCTTCTTGGCGTACTACCGCCATTGTTATTTTCGCTTCGAGAAGGTGCTGCAGATGGTGCAGGGCTGCTTGAAGGTGTTGGTGAATAACTGCGAGACTCTTGACGTGGTGCTTCATAGCCACGTGACTCTTGACGTGGTGCTTCATAACGTGGTGTTGAACGTGTTGGCTCATTCTGTGGCATTTCATTGCGTTGTGGGCGGTCATAATTTGGCGCTGGACGCTCATAAGTTCGCGTTGGACGGTCATTATTTGGCACATCTGTTCTTTGTGGACGATCGAAATTTGGTGTCGGACGCTCATTATTTGGTACATCAGTCCTTTGCGGACGGTCGTAGCTAGGTGCTGGACGCTCAGTTGTACGTGTCGGACGATCCGTGACCCCCTCAGTACGAACATCACTACGTCCTTCAGATGGAACAGATTCATTGCGTTTGGTTGGCGTTATACTACCGCCATTTCTTGGCGAAACAACATTGTCATTCATCGCTTCTTTTTGCACATTTGCACGATCAGGGGCATTATTTCGAGTAGGATTGACAGTACCTGTGCCTGCATCGCCTCGTCTACCTGTTGTGATCTGACCGCTCGGACCCGTGACTTCCCGTATGGCACCGCCATTTTTACGTGGACCATAATAGGTATTGCTAACATTATTTACCGTGTTATGTCCTGTATTATACGGATTGTTGTAATTGTTAAATCTATTAGCGTTGTTATAACCATTGTTGCCCCAACCGTTATTGAAACTATAAGGGTCATAATTATTATTGTATCCATTGTAATATCCATAAGGAGAATAGCCCCATGATGGGAAGAAAGAACTGGCGTAATAATTCGGATTGCAAAAGCCGTAGCTTGTGTAACGCCAATCATCCCAATAACGATTAAACCATGACCAATTGTTCCAACGATTGTAGCTGTTCCAACGATTCCAGTAACCGTTGCCTACGATGATGGTTACGCCTGGATTGAACATACGGTTATAGTAAAATGGGTCGTAATTACCATAATCTACATAAGCATTGCTGTAATAGTCAAAGCCACTGTAAGGACGGTGGAAACGACGAATACGTGTTGAGTATCTGTAATCGTCATAATCATCATCATATTCGTAATAATCACCCCCAGAGGCGCCATTACTATAATATTCGTCATCCGTAGCCGACTGTGCATTATTGTCGTTATAACGTGGCTGCGGCGTTTGGCTACGTGTGGTGTTTGTCGTTGGGCGGCTATCTCGTGCTGGGTTGTAATACACGTCGTCAAATTGCGCTTTGACGGAGAGCGACATTAACGTCATCATTGTTGCTAAAAATATCCATTTTTTCATCAGACACAAAGTTTTAAAGTATAAGAAAGTAGGTCATAAACTTGTTTTTAAATTATACCCTAAAATTACAGTATTTTAACAATAAAGTAGTTAAGGCTAATTTAAATCTGGGTGGTTCTTATGTTAAAAGTGTTAAAATTTTAGTTTTTATTCTCTTTTCATAATTTTAACATATTGTTTGACCCAAAAATGAAGACCTTGTACATATTAAAACAAGAAAATCTATCATTTAGTTTCTTTTTCTTAAAAAGGGTTTTGGGACAAAAATTTTAGCCCTTATACTGAGGGGGGTATTCAAACGTGTTTTTCAGAAATAAAAAAAGCCCAAAGTTGCGTTTGCTCAACTTTGGGCTTTTTTTATTTCTGAAAAACGATTAATTCAACTTGAAAGTCACAACAAAACCACCTGTTGCTGTGGTCGAAGGGAATGCAGCTGTGGTGTATGGAATGATGCGATTGTAGTCCACATAAAAACGCAAATCAAGGCGTTTATTGATGGTATAAGTTGCTGAAGGCGACAACCTAAACGTCTGTGAACCCCTGGACGGCACATCAGTACCTTGACCCAAAAGATGATTTTCAGTAATATCGTCACGGAAAGAAAGGTCAAAATTTAAGACCAAATCGTTACCCCTTTTCGGCTTCGGTTCTTTTTTCTTCTTTATTGTTGCCCCTGTCGTCGGGTCAACAGAAGGAGCGGTCAAATCATCAGCTTTCTTTTTAACAGGTTTTTTCTTTGAATTACCGTCAAAATTAATGTCCAACACTTTGATATAAACATTTTTGATGCGGTGTCCAAATTTGACTTGAATTTCAGAAGTCTTTGTCTCCTGTAAACGTGTATCGGACAAACTTAATGCTAAATTACGGCTTTTGCGGTACTGTACTCCAAAGTTTGCACCTGATTTAAAACTCATATCTATGCCCAAAAGCGGTGCAAATTGCTCTGAAATAGCCACAACGGGTATATCGTATTGTGAATAATATTCGTAAGGCGAACCAATACGTGCTTTTTGTGGCTGTGCAGCTTCATAAAACTGTGATGTGCGATATGAATTGACTGTCAAAGACGATTTATAGCCGTGCGTAATACTGATATTATTGAATAGGTCTTTTAAACCGGGCAGTTTTGCCAATCCGTTGTAGGACAAACGCCAATTGACTGAAGGACGTTCGTTGAACAGATTGCGATTTGTGGTCTTCACGTCCCGTCCTGTATAAGCTGCTATAAAAGCAGGGACAACCACGTCTTGATTCGTTGGTCCGAAACCTTCCCGATAAGTTGGAAATTCAGGATGAAGAGGATTACCACCGCCAAGAATCTGGGACATGACTTCACGATTATTGCTAAAAGTTTGGAAAACGTCGTTAATATTGCTAAAAAACGTATTCAAAGTAAAATAAGAGATATTATATGATCCTTCATCAAAGCGATTGGCATGAACCAATGGACCAAAATTGCCAGTTGTGTCTCGGAATTCTTGCGATTGATTTTTGACATAATTTTTATTCAAATCAATATCTACACGGAAATCGGTGAATGGTTCAACTGTAATTCGAGCATCAATTTGTTGTGAATAATTGTTCAAAGTTGGTCTGACTTGTCGAATATCCCTTGAAATCCAACTTCTCGCACCTGCATCATCAAGCCAATTGTCATCAGATTGGCGATAGCCTAAAACATAGTCCCAACCTGGTTTAGACAAATCGGACATACCGAATAGGCGTGCTTGTGGCGTAAAACCTGGCACAAAGGAGTTGTACTGTTCCGTATAATTGAAACGAGCATTGCGCAACAACAAGAGCGGACGAATGACGATTTTTTCAACACCTGTTGGCTCCCATTCTTTAGGTATTTTTTTCTTCTTTTTACCGTTTGTTGTGTCAGAAGCCATTTCTGAAGACGGTTTTACTGAGGGGTCTCCCAAACCTGGTTTTGTTTTCTTCCTATCTGCTTTTGGTTTAAAAAGTGGCTCTTGAATTTTACGCAAATACTTAAATTGATTGTATAGTTGTGTAAAGTTCAGGTCTGCATTGGCCTGTCTTGCTTGTTTGTTGTTGATATTGTTACCTATGCTTTCAAAACCCAATGCAGCGGCTTCCCAACCATAGGATGAGGTGAATGTGCCACGTATTTGCACCCAATCCAAAAACGGAATATTTCGTGTTGGCACTGTATAATTGACGTTAATATTGTGGTCATAACGCTTGGTACGTCCGAAATTTTTAAGATTATCGTACAAAAACTTGCGTTGCGCATCAGGATCAACTTGTTGACCGAGTTGGTTGTAATCAGGCAATTCATCAATAATCGAAAAGTTTTTGGCATCAAAATTCAATTTCAAAGCACGGGTCAAATCCCATTGCAAATTGTAATTTCTATCCCAACTGAAACGACGTATATAAAAGGTGTTGTAGGCATCATCATCACCCGAAAAGCGATATTTTGTTACATTCAACTGACGGTCAAGAATGGTATTGAAACCGAAATTGTTTGGTATGGGGTTGAAATTTATTTCTGTAATCAGTTTTGTATATTTCTCAATATTTGGATTTTTAATCAACCGTTTGAAAGGCGTGAGGTAAAGCGGTTCACGCGAATAGTTGTAGTCGAGGCTGCCTTTTTTATTTTCTTTGGCATCACTTTCCACAAGCGGGTCGTGACGATCAACCGTTGTATTGGCATAAGAAACAGCAAAATTTTCAATATCCCACGGTGCAGGCTTGCGTTCACTCGTTCCTGTACGGTCTTTTCGGACATTGTTGAAAGAATAACCTTTGATGATTTGAACCGTTTGTGCTGCATCTTTAGTTTCCTGACGTTTTTGACCATTGGTTTCAGCCAACAATTTATCTTTCAGTTTGATGTCCAAATCGTAAGGGTCATACTCTGGCGTTCTTGTATTATCGGCATATTGAACGTTAAAAGGGACATGAAGCCCTATTTTAGGATTGAAAAACTTACCTAATTCAAAATTGCCATTCAATGCGTATTCGGTGACTTGCTCGCGGCTTCGTTGGGTTACGCGTTGGTCGATTGCACCGTAACCTATGCCAAGATAGTTCCCAGAAAGGCTTAAATTACCAAAATCTGCCATTTTGAAATCCAAACGAGCAATGGCTGCACCGCCCGCATTTTCATTCAGACCCGTCATACGCAACTCGTTAATCCACACTTCAAGGTCGTGCGGCACGCGGTCTTTGTTGTAAACACCCACCATAATGCCTTTGACAGAACCAATGTCGGGATTGCCAATAACTTTCACTCGATGGGCGGCATTTTCAGAACTAACGATGGCATATACTTTTCCCAAATCCGCATTATTTGAATTCCGTTCAGTCTTTACTTTTGTCAATATACTGAGGGGGAAGTCAAATTTGTTATCCTTCAACCAAACGGCTTCTTTGTATTTGTCTGTGGTATTTGAGGCGGGCAGTGTTGATAAATCTGACATTTTGAGTGGAATCTCATATTCGTAGTAGTTGCGCTCAAAATCAGAGCCAATACGCATGAAAATACTCATTTTATCATTCAAGATTGTCCGACCATCTGCTTGTTCTGCATGTACAAACATTTTCAAGCGTTCGTAAATACGCATATCTGAACTAAACAATTTGAACGCTGCACGGGGTACATTTGGCAATAAATTGAGCATACGGATACCCAAAGCCTGTTCGTTTTGACGGGCATTCGCTGCAAAGGCATTTGGAATAACTTCACGCTGAATACACGGCGGAATGACGTAATTAAATGGCTGTTTCTTTGAATTTTCTTCTAAATTGACTGAAACGAGTTCCATCGCACTGTTATCAGCCCGATTCATGATGTCAACGCCGTCTATACTGAGGGGTCTCTTATAACGCCGCCATTGGTTGCGAATGAGGTCTAATTTTGCAAAACGAAGGCAGACAGGCTGCACAAAATCCTTAACCACAATACGCATAAAACGAATCGAACGGAAATCACTGATGGCACCATGTTTTGAATCAAAAGCATCAATGGGTACGCGGAAGTGATGCCAAACCCGACCACTGCCATTGGGGTCTGGTGTATTTTCAATATAATATTTATTGGTCAAAGGACTGAATGCGCTTCTTGCAATAGGAATTTTATAAGAAAAGTAGGCTTCATTTTCTTCAAATGAGTTGTCGCGGTTGATGTCTTCTGCATCAGGCAAATTGGTTGCAGATTGCACTTGAAAACCTGAGTTGGAAGCAGAATTGCCTTGTAAACCATTAAATTTTTTATATCTATCCAATACAGGTGTTCCTCGAGGATAAGCCCCTTCATCATTGTAATATGTGAAGTTATCGTTGGCAGGGTCAGCAGCAATTTTAGCAGGAAGAGGACTGAATTTTGACAACCAAGTGCTGTAAAAACTTTTTTCGCCATCGTCGTTCAAACCATCAAGACCCACATCTTGAGCTTCACGCGCTGCGTTTGAGGCTGAAAATGAGTTTGGCAATGGAATTTCAGTACGTGGCACGATGCCCCATGGCGATTTGTCAATTTTAAAATCTGGATTATCAGGTGAAGGCAAACCGTTTTCGTAAGCTTTGCGTCCATCTTTCAAAATATCTTCTGAAATATCGCCCAGGTGGATATACATCGTACCGGGATTGTCATTCGGATTTTGATTTTTAAGAAATGGGTCAAGTACCCAAAAATCGACATATTCCACATTTGCTTGCTCAAAATCTGTTGTTGTCAAGCCGCGCATGATACCCCCCCACCGTGTTTCAGGCGCGTTCAAATTGCCATCACCACGTAAACCTGCCGCATAAGGCGTTCTCGGCGTACCGGGAGGTGCATCAAAGTTGTAAGGACCGCGCTCACTTGGATAGTAATTCAAGTCGAACGTCGGCAAATAATTGCTCAATCCGCCATTCAGCAAAGGATCGCGATTTGGAAACACCTCTGTTTGGGCAATAGGTGCCGTACAAGGATCTGTCTTATCTGAAGCGGCGCCGCGTTCGAGCACAAATTGGTCAATCCGAAACCAATTCAACATCGCACGGTTTGAACCTGTCTCCAAACCCGATGCTTCTGCTTCTGGGAATAAACGATTTTTTTGCGGCACACTCGATATTTGCCAAGCATTTGGTTGCGACATCAAGGAAAAAGGTGAGCTACTGCCTTCAAAATCATCGAGATAGACGATACCGCCACTTTCGTTACAATCGCCTGAAGGTCCTTCGATGGCTTTTGAGTGTCCTGGTTTCAACAAAGCTCCTTCTGCGCTTAAAGTGATTTTTGAAGGTTCTTTGGTTTCAATAAACGGTATTTTATCCACCAATTTGGTCAACCAGGGTGCGTCTTCCGTAAAGTTAATATCTGCACCATACACCTTATTATTAATGGGGTCATCTCCGAAATTTACTTTTCGGGTATAAGGAATTTCAAATAGGTTCATAAAAGTTGCCCCAATATTGAAATTTTTCTTCAAAGCATAATCTGCTCGCAGCCCCAACATGGTTCGGGTTTGAAAACCAAACAGCGCATTGTCTTCATAACTCACATTCAAAGGAATATTCGGTGCCACATAAGCTGGATTTAAGATTGTCAAGGTTGAAGTACCATAATCAATAGCATAATCAACGCCTTCCAAAAGCGAAAATGAACCCGCTGTGACCGTTACAGCACCCGGACGCAAGCCGAAAGCATTCAGCTGAATACGGTTACTCGCCGTTGATTTCACTTGACCTCTGATGATAAAACGGTTTTTCTCTTGACGCTCTTGTGCACGGAAAAGCGTCGAGTCGTATAGTTCTTGATAAGTATATTTCGTAATTACTGAGGGGTCCATGCCTAACTCCGTCAAACGAGCGGCAAGCGATGAACCGAATGGCTCCAATTTTGGAAACATAATACGACCATTCCGTGTATTGATGGTCACATCAGGAATAAAGTCGAATTGTCCATCGGGTTGTGGGTCGCCAACTTGGTTCAAGCGGTCGAGGTTGAGCACTGTTAACAATGGGATTTTGCTCAATTCGGGCAATGAGCGTTTGTCTGCTTTGTCTGCACTCACATCTTGATAAACGATGTCGAGGCGCAAATCCTGTGGATTTGTCACATAAGCACCGACTGAATAAACGTTTTTCATCATCAAATCATACAATGGAATGATGGGATTCTGAATCGTATTTTTCAATAATTTTACGAATAAAACCTGAGAAACAGAGTCCGTTCCTGTGAAAGCGGGTACATCTTGACCAAATTCACCGACTTGAAAAGGACCTTGTCCATTGTAGAAATACGTGAAAGAAACGCCCAAAACTTGCTGCCTGTCCACATTATTAATACTCAAAGTACCCAATTTAGGATTGAACTGATACTCAGTAGGTTGCAACCTTTTTGCAGAACGTTTAATGAAATCCTGACCTTGAACCAAACCATAATTATTCTCAATATGGCGAATAACTGAACTAATACGCCGCGTTTGTACGGCATCTGCTTGCAAACGCTCATACAGGTCATTGGCATCGTTGTTTGGGAGGTATTCATTATCCAAATTAGAAAATTTAGCTCTCGATGTCCGTCGAATATTTTGTGGATTGTTGAGCCTTGTCGGTTCACCTATATCGGCAAAAGCGACGATTTGGCGCACTTCTTTGTCCTCATTCCGTTCATTGGATACCCAAACTTCGATTTTATCTATCGAAAATAAACTATTGACGAGTGGCAATTCTTTTAAGGCTTTTTCGAACGTATTGCGGTTGAAATGCGTCAAAAAGAAATGTCGATTTTCGTCGTATTGGTCAATGGGTACATTGAAATTTTGTACTTGACTGCCGCCTTGAATGGCTAAATTTTGGCGACGGTTTTTCTGCTGTGCAGCAATCGCCGTTAGGCGTAAATAACCAAATTGTAATTCTGTTTTAACACCAAAAAGGTTTTGACTGCCTTTAATTAATGAGCCACGAAGCGGCAAATTGACATTACCCCCTTCGATGGACTTGATAATATCGTCTTCACTGAACACATTTGAGTTGTAATTGATTTTCATCAAATTATCAAAATCAAATGTCGCTTTATTGTTAAATGACGTATTGAGGTTCAGTTTTTCACCAATTTTACCCGTAACGTTCATCTGAATATCCATATTGAACAACAAGCCACCTGTCCGACGTGCATAAGTCGGCAAAATTGGGTTGCCATAGTAACGATAGTCGCCGCCCAAAGTCAAGTCAATTTGCCCTTGCGGACGAATATCAACTGTTGGTGGGTCGCCAAAAATCATCCCTATCAAGTTGTCCCCCATCTTTTTGATGTCAAGTTTAGGCACTTCTGGCAGTTTGCCATTGACGCCCACTGACTTCAAAAGCATTTTGAGCTTACTGTTTTGGGTATTCGAAAAGTCAATTTTTGACATGGGGTCAATCTTATTGCCACCATTTTTTTTACTCAAACCCGCCAACCGTTCAAAATATTCGCGCTCTTGTTCCTTCGCTTTCCATTTGAGGTACTCATCATAACTCATAACCGTGGGGGCGCGATAATAAAATGCATCGCCTACTTTTTCGGTAATAATGTATTGATTACTGATAGGGTCAAACTCAACAGATTTGTTTATGACTGACGGGTCATTTAGGTTAAAAGGGTTGATAACCGAGTCGCGGAGATAATCGCCCGTGCGGTCGCGCAGAGGAATGGTATCGGTTAAAGTCGTTTTGGCTTCCGAAATGGTCGTCGCGCCTACCAAAAATGTAAAACCCAGTAAAAAATGCCTTAAAAAAAGGCAGTTGCGCAAAAGTACTTTTTTGTTCATGTCAAAATATTAAATCGAGTCCAAAGGTGTAATTTTAGATATAGTAACTGGGTATGCTTTATTAAATGAATTGATATAAAAAGCGGTTTATTATCAATTATCCATTTTCCACTATCTATTACTACCCCTCAGTATTTTTGAGTATTTAAAACGGAAGTATTTTATCTAATGTAACAGGTTATTCCGTCAGTCAAACGAGAACAATGTAAAACGTGTTATTTGTTAACAAAATTTTAACTGTTATCTTTAATTTTAAAGAAAGACAGTTATTTTCATTCTGAGACGTATAATTTAATGTTTTTACATCAGCAATTTCAAAGCCACCTTTATTAACTCCTCGACATTGGCTGCTTTTTGTTCTTGTAAAATTTTGTTCAATGTTTTTTGCACTGCAATGCGTTGAAAACCAAGCGAAACCAGCGCTGATAACGCTTCGTCACGCATTGTATTTCCTCCAATGGCTAAATTGAATGAGCCATCACCACCATCTTTTTTCAATTTATCTTTTAAATCCAAGATAATACGTTTGGCTGTTTTAGGTCCAATGCCTTTCACTTTCGCAAAAGCGGCTTCATTTTCACTCAAAATGGCAGCACGCGCATCGTCGGCAGTCATGCCCGACAATAAAACCTGTGCTGTGGCGGGTCCCACACCTGCTACTGAAATCAGCATTTGAAACAAAGACCGTTCCGACTCATCCCCAAAACCGAACAACACATGGGCATCCTCTCGGACTTGCAAATGCGTGAGTAACTTCACTTGTTCCAACGATTCAAGTTTAGCATACGTATTCAAACTGATATTGATACGATAACCGACGCCACCTGTTGTTTCAATGACAACAAAAGCAGGGTTTTTGAAAACAATCGAACCTTTTATGAAATCTATCATATGTGCAAGTAGGTTATTGAGTTTTTGGTTACGGTTGATAAAAAATGCCTCACCTTAAATATCTTTAGCTTTCATCAAGTTAAAAGCATGACAGTATTTTTAGGCATTTTGGGCGCAAAACTACTATTTTTTAGAAATTTTATTTGTATTTCATCAAAATCACTCGTTTTTCAATTCTTTTACACGTTTAAAAATGAGCATATTAATGTACTATAAAGCCCATCTATTTTTTAACCCTATAAAAATGCCCCCCTCAGTAAAAAACAAAAAACTACTTTTGCAAAAACATCAATCATTCAACTTTTATGCTGTCACTTCTTTTCAATCTTATTCGTTGGCTTACTGCCATGGCGATGGCAACTGGGGTTCTGTCAGGTTTGGGCTTAGCCAGTCTTTTTTTAATACGTAGGACGCAGCCGAATAAATGGGCGAATTGGTTGTTTGCTGCTCTTTTGGTCACTATGTCGTTGACGTTGCTTGATAAATTTCTGAACTTTACGGAATTAACTAAAAAACACCCCTCAGTATCAGTGCTCCCGATATACCTATCTTTTGCTTTCGCACCACTCCTTTTCTATTATGTTAAAAGTCGTTTGTATCGACATTTCGACATGACGCGCAGCGATTTCAAGCATTTTATATTGCCAACTGTTCAAATTTCATTGTTATTGATGATGACTTTTCGGGATGCCGCATCGAAAGCAGCATTTAGAGCAGAGTTTTTTAGCCCTTTTTATGGCAACTTCGAGAAAGGTGTTTTCATCATGCAGTTTTTTTTATACCTCTACTTTTCATATCGGTTTATCCTCCATTTAAGGTTTACTCTGATGCAAAAACGCGCATCGCTGTTGAGTGGTAGGCGACATGTATTGGTCGTCGGTTGGCTCAAACGCATGGTGAAAGTGCTGTTCATGTTGTTTGGTATTCACGCTTCTTTCATTTTAACTGATTATTTTAGTTATCGCCTTTTCGACCTCAATTTACAGTCAAAACTACTGTTTTCAGTAGCTTATGAATTGTCTTTTACGGCTATGGTAGGATGGTTATGCTTGAATGCGTTTTTTGCTTTACAAAGGCGATTATAAAAAAAATAAAATTTTTACTTTAATTTCCCTTAAAAAACTACTTTTCTCGTTTATAATTCAAAAATGTCATAACACTTTTATTTTAGAACGCAACCCAATGCCTATACAACATCGTTACCGCACCATACTGACAGCTCGCCTGTTGCTCGAATATCGAGACCACTTACTATTTCTTGCGCAAACCAAATCAAATGGTGGCGGCTACACCTTGCCAGGTGGAAAAATCGAAGGTATTGAGTTTGCCAAAGATGCCCTTGTGCGCGAGGCTTTTGAAGAAGTGGGTGTCATTGTACAACGCAATACTCTTGATTTGGTGCATATTACACATAGAAAATTGCGCAGTATCATTGAAATTATTTTTATTTTCAAAGCAAAGGACTGGTCAGGAGAGATGGTTGTGAAAGAAGTGGATAAATTTCGAGAGGCGATATGGCGACCGGCGGATGAAGCACCCGAAAGGCTTACAGCCGTTTTGAAATATACATTGGACAGAATCGCTAAGGGAAAATCATATTCGGAGTTTCCAAAACTCAAAAAGAAAGAGGTTATTTCGATTGAAAGTATTTTGAAATCGACCAAAATAGATAAAAAATCGAAGGTAAAAACAGCTAAATCGAAAAACAACAAAAAATTAAAACCGCCAAGGGTGGGTTGATGGAAAGTGAAAAGCGAGGAATGTAAAACGAAAGCGAAGCAACAGCATGTACTTTGAATGTAAGGCGTATGTATTGGTCTTTTTTCGCCGTTTTTTGAAAATCCAATCAATATACGAACAAGTTTGTTTACTTTTGCGCCCTAAAATTGTGACGACTTTAAAATAATGGATTT
>JAYTUQ010000259.1:0-22396 GCA_043744455.1 Saprospiraceae bacterium
AGTGGCTTAGCAGGTATTTTGAGCGCGACAGCACCCATTTTCATCACTTTGATGAGTATTTATGCTTTTCCAAATTTTAAAATTACTTGGAAAATAACGCTTGGTTTGCTCATCGCTTTTGTGGGTATTGCCTTATTGTCAAAGCCTGAAGAAGGAATTCAGTTGACGACTGAATTTTGGATGGGGTTATGGTTGGCGATAGTTGCTAATGTCTTTTGGGGTATGGGCAGCATTTATATGAAAAAATACCCCGTTGAGCAACATCCATTTTTAAAAACGAGCATCCAAATGATTCCTGCAAGTCTTATCAATATCATAATCAGTTTCATTTTTGAACCACAACCAAATTTTGCGGCTATAGATACGCGCGGTTGGATTGATATTGCTTATTTGATATTGATTGGGTCATTGGTTGGTTATTTGAGTTTCGTCTACCTCATCAAGTATATGGCACCTGCACGCCTTTCGATACATATCTATGTCAATATCGTTGTTGCGGTTTTAGTCGGGTGGACGTTTGGCGGCGAACACCTAAGCCTCACAACATGGGTTGCCTTGACAATAATCATGGGAGGCGTATATATTGTAAATCGCGAATATGCCCATATGAACGCTAAAATAGTGTCAGAAAATCGGGTGTGAAAATTATGCAAATTTATTAACAAAATACCCCCTCAGTATGGAAGCATATTTTGAGGCGAAACGTTATATATGTCTAAGAACATCTCCTAAGCTCATTTTTTTATAATCTACCATTCAATCTATTCACCAATTTATCTAACTTCCGACAAATTTTAGGAGAAAAAGTCACTACCTCAACCTTCAAATACTGAGGGGGCATTTTTTAGAATCTTATCCAAACAATTATCACATCTGATTATTATCAAATAAAAATATTTGCATAAATTGCAGACTCTTCTGCAAATTTTGCAAATTTGCACGCAATTATTTTTGCTTAACAAAAATATTGTTCTTAAACTTTATTCTAAACCAAACCACTTAGTCGTATGAAAAAAAATATGTACTCATGGCTCTTAGGTCTGTTCCTCATGATGGTTGGGCAGTCTGTTTGGGCACAAAAAGTGTCGGGCGTTGTGACAGGCGAAGAAGATGGACTCCCTATTCCAGGCGTTTCTGTCGTCATTAAAGGCACAACCAAAGGCGCCATTACTGACTTAGACGGCAAATATGAAATTGCTGCCAATGTTGGTGAAACGATTACGTTTTCCCTTGTCGGTTATCAAGCACAAGATGTGGCTATTGCAAAAGGCGTTTCGGCACTGAACATTACTTTGAAAGGTGGCAATCAACAATTGGGCGAAGTCGTGGTTTCGGCGCTCGGTCTGACCCAAACACAACGAAGTTTGACAACAAACAACCAAACCGTTAGTGGTGCGGACATTGCCGAGACGCAACGCGACAACTTTATGGAAGCCTTGCAAGGTCGCGTCGCTGGTTTGATGATGGTCACTACAAGTGGTGCTTCTGGCTCTTCTGCCTTGATTCAGTTGCGCGGTGCTTCGTCTATTGGTGGTAGTAACCAACCTCTTTTTGTTGTTGACGGTTTGCCGATTGATAACAGCACATTTGCTCAAGGCGCATTGGTCAGTGACCAAGCGAATCGTGGTAATGACTATCAAAACCGCGGTGCGGACATTAACCCAAATGATATTGCAAGCGTAACCGTCTTAAAAGGGCCAGAAGCTGCTGCTTTATACGGCAGTCAAGGTTCATCGGGTGCCATCATCATTACCACCAAAAAAGGTTCAAAAGGTCGTGGAAAAGTCAGTTATGACAATTCATTTAGCACAGATGAAGTCTATCGCGTTCCTCAAACTCAAACCACTTTTACACGTGGTTTGAATGGTGCATTCGATGCCAATGACTTTCGTTTTTTTGGTCCAAAACTAGCCGATGGTCTCCCTGTTTACAATAATTATGACCAATTCTTCCAGAAGGGTAGCCGTCAAGCACATATATTTATCTTTTGAATCTGGTTCAGACCGTTTGAGTTATCGTTTGTCTGCCAACTATACAAACAGAGAAGACGTCATTCCAAATACAGGAATGAAATTATTCAATGTTCGTTTGTCAGGTACAACTAAGTTATTGGACAACTTAGAGATGAACACATCTATTGCATTTTCAAATACTAATGTGCAGAAATCGCCTGTTGGTAACACTGGTTATTTGCTCAATATTTTCAATTGGCCCTTCTATGAGGATATGACCAATTACCTCAATCCTGATGGGACGCGTCGCCGTTTACAAACTACCGTTTCTGAATACGATAATCCGTACTTTGTTGCCAATAAAGTCATTAATACAGATTTAACAAATCGCACTTTGACAAACATTGGTGCAACTTGGAATACCACACGGTGGTTAACTGTTATTGGTCGTTTTGGTGTAGATGCATACAGTACAAGAGGTAATTTCTTTGGACATCCAGAAGCGAATGGTTTTATAGGTACCAATGGTTCTATTGAGAATTATGTCGCAAACAGCCGTTTGCTAAATGGTAACCTTTTAGCAACTGCCAAAAAAGACATTAAAGACTTTAAAATGAGTCTGACTGTGGGTACGGATATATTTGACCGGGATTACGAAGTTACTTCAGTGAGAGGTGAAAAGCTTTTTGACCCGACCTACAACAGTATCAATAACCTGGACCCATTAACGATGCGTACAAGATTAACGATTAAACGCAATCGTCTGATGGGTTTATTTGCCAAAGCGGATTTTAGTTGGAAAGACCTCATTTATTTGCAAGTTACAGGTCGTAATGATTGGTCTTCAACATTGCCCGTAGCTAACAGGTCTTATTTCTACCCCTCAGTATCTGGCAGTGTTATATTGAGCGATTTATTAGGTATGAAAGCCAATCCATATATTTCTCTTATCAAATTGCGCGGTGCGTATGCCATCTCGGGTAAAGATGCCGACCCTTATCGTATAGAGGCAGCGTTGGCGGCTCAAACAACAACAGGTGGTGGTTTTGCTTATAATTTCTTTGGTGGCAATCCAAATTTGAAACCCGAATTTGTCATCGGACGTGAGTTTGGTGTTGAAATGCGTTTTTTGCAAAGTCGTGTAAACCTTGATGTCACTTATTTTAAAAATGAGCGCTCTAAGCAAATTGTTGCACAACGTTTAAGTTATGGCACAGGCTTCGTTTTTGGTTTGATTAATGGTGGTTCATTTGAAGTTAGTGGTTGGGAAGGTCAATTGACCATAACACCTGTCAAAAAGAAGGACTTTAAATGGGAAATTATCACCAACTTCACTAAAAACTCAACCAATGTATTGAACCTTCCTGCGGCACAAGCGGAATACTACAATTCCGATACATGGCTTTACAACAATGCACGTGCCAGTGCTTTCATTGGTTACGAAGATTTACAAAAACTGTTTGCAACATCCACTTTCCCAAATATTTCTGGCAATCAAGTAGGTGCAGGTAGTGCAACCGCAATCGGTGGTTATAGCTATGCACGTAACAAAAATGGACAAGTGCTCATCAATCCAGCAAATGGTTTGCCTGTTGTCAACACTAATTTTTTGCCTATTGGGGATCGTAATCCTGATTTCATGTTAGGTATCGTTAATAGTTTCAATTGGAAAGGTTTAGGCTTCAACTTCAATCTCGATATTCGCAAAGGTGGTGATGTTTTCAATGGCAACGAAATGTTCCTTTTCCGCCAAGGATTGAGCACAAGATTCCTTAACCGCACAACGCCTTATGTCTTTAACGGCGTTTTGCGTGATGGCACTGAAAATAGCGAAAAGGCAACTGCCAATACCATTCAAATCACGCCGCAGACACGTTCTGACTTTTTTTCAGCCTTTTCAGAAGAGGATTTCGTAGAACACAATATTAATTGGTTGCGCATACGTGACTTGACTTTGAGCTATTCTTTCCCTGATGGCTGGTTTAAAAGTATGCGTTCGCTTAAAAATGTTAAAGTTTATCTGACTGGTACAGACTTATTTATGTGGACAAACTATACTGGTGGCGACCCTGCTGTCAACGGTACAACTGCAACTTCAGCCGGTGTTGGTGCGTGGGGTTTTGATTTTGGTAAAATAGGCAGACCGCGTTCAATTTCTGCGGGCATCCGTTTATCGCTCCAATAGTTTTATTTAAAAAATAAAAATTTATTCAAAATTTGATTTCAAAGTATCTCAAAATGAAACGCCTAGTATTTTAAAAGATACCCCCCTCAGTATTTTTTAGAAAACCAGCACAATCATTCTTTGAATTGGGTTAAATCAGTAATAAAAAATGAAAAAAATATTAAAATATACTCTTATCGGAACGGTCATCTTGTTTATGTCGAGTTGTAAAGACTTCTTGAATATCAATAACGACCCTTCTGTTCCGCAAAAAGTCAGTGCAACGACCTTGATGGCGCCAATATTTGCTCAAATGGTGCGGGGTGAAGCATTGGACACGCGTTATGTCAGTCTTTACACCCAAATGTTCGCTGTCAATTCAACGGGCGATACATGGGAGCGTCATGGCTATATTTCAGGCTCTGATGCGGCAGGTGAAAAATGGCGTTCGCACTATTGGTCAATCGGTCTAAATGTAGATTTAGTCATCAGCGATGCGACAACGACCAATAGCAATGATTTGATTGGTGCTGCCAAAGCGATTCGTGCTTGGAGTTGGCAATCATCAACGGACGTTTACAACGAAATGATTCTTACACAAGCTTGGGAACCAAACCGTTACGTCTTTGATTTTGACTCGCAGGAAAAGATTTATGCCGAAGTTGTCCGTTTAAGCAACGAAGCCTTAGCAGATTTCGGTAAAGATGGCGTACCCCGTTTGAAATTGGCTGATATGGTTTATGGTGGCGATATAACAAAATGGAAAAAATTCGTTTATGGCAACCTTGCGCGCAATGCGAATCATCTCAGCAATAAAAGCACCTACAAACCAGACGATGTTATCAAATATTGCGATTTGGCTTTAGCCACAAATGCCGATAATTTTAGCGTTGCTCATGCAGCAACAAGTTCTGTAGATGGCAATTTCTTTGGTCCTTTGCGTTCAAACTTAGGTAACTATCGCGCTTCTTCTGGCATTGTTAAGTTGCTTGATGGAAGTGTTTTTGCGGGTGTCAGAGACCCCCGCTTAGCCATTATGATTCCGCCTTCTCCCGATTCAATATATCGAGGTTTGCAGGTTTTAACGCTTGATGCCAATAATACAACGGGCAATATTAGGCGAATTCCTAATATTTGGGGGGCTATACCAGGAACGACAACAACTGCATTAGCCGCTAATGCAGGTTTTGCTGCTGACGGACGTTGGATTTATAAAAATGCAGCACCACACTACATCATGACGGCTTCTGAAATACAATTCATCAAAGCCGAAGCGGCTTTCCGTAAAGGCGATAAAACTTTGGCTTTGGCTGCTTACAGAAACGGCATTGATTTACACATGGAATTCTGTGGTGTCACGGCTACTAACAGAACCGCTTTTTTATCAAGTGCTGCTGTTAAAACCGAAGCGACCTTGACAATGGCTGATATTATGCAGCAAAAATACATCGCTCTTTGGGGTCATGGTGCACTCGAAGCTTGGGTAGATATGCGTCGTTTTAAATATGATGTAAATGTCTTTACGACTTTTGTCACACCAACCACATCGCAGTATTTTCCAGACAATAACGGTAAATTAGCTTATCGTCTCCGCCCACGTTACAATTCTGAATATGTATGGAATCGTGAAGCATTAAACACTTTTGGGGGCAATAATGCCGATTATCACACTTATGAACCTTGGTTCGTAAAGCCTTGATAATCAAACGGGTATGTTTAGGGAACTTTTAAGATTCCTAAACATACCCCTCAGTAATAAACAGTATTTTCTTCTTTTTAAAAGAATATAGATATGAAATCTAAAATAAAAAATCTAATCAAAGCCTTAGCCACTTGTGGCGTTGCCCTATTTCTCAATGCTTGTGGTGATAAGGCCACCCTTGATTTGGCAACTCCTGCAACCGGTGCGCGCGTCAAATTCTTTAATAGCGTACCAGGAGGTCCTGCGTACACCGTTTTGTTGAATGGACAAAAATGGACATCGCTTTTGGTTACGGCAAAATATACAGATTCGGTAAATGTCGGCGGTGTATTTCCCGTTGTTGACTATGCTTCTGTACCCGCGGGTAGTGCAAAATTCACGATGCGCCAACCTCTATCTGCCGACCCAGCTGGTACAACCGTCGCAGAAGGTACTTTTCCTGTTGTCGATGGCAAATATTATTTACTTATTGCAGGCGATACTTTGCCAAGTCCTAAATTATATTTAGTGCCAGATGAGCGTTATGTCTTCAAAGATGCGACACAAACGAGCTTGCGTTTCATCAATTTCTTAGTAAATACACCCACAACAGGTTATGAATTTTATTTAAAACGCAATGCTTCCCCATTTGCAACGCTCAAATATGGTGAATCCAGCACTTATGCAGAGTTCTTACCAACAGGAACCTTAACTGATACTGTGTTTACACGTGTACCTGGTTCAGCAACGATTATCCATTCATTCCCATTAGGCACCAGCAAATTAACAGCTAATCGGACCTACAATTTCTTACTCCGTGGCGTTGTTGGCGGCACTTTAACAAAAGCACCAACATTGTCATTTTTTACGTCGAACTAATCTTTTTTCGCTAAAAATACTGAGGGGGCTTCCGAATCATTGGTAAGCCCCCTCGTTATTTCTGTTATTCATAATTCATTCAAAAACAACCTCTTGCGCTTCGTCCCATGGCGGCGAAACAATGACATAAAACGATAAAGGCACGCTCCCCACATTTCGAATCCATTGCGTCGCTCCCGCAGGAACAAGTGCTGTTTCGCCCCCCCTCAGTATCGCCGACTCATTTTCAATATACAGCTCGCCTTCGCCTTCCAAAATGACATATAATTCGCTGCTTTTTGTTAAAACGTGCGGTTCACTCGCTTTACCGACTTCTACAACGGCATGAGCCAAACTATAATTCACATCAACTGCATCATTTTTAGGATGCACAAATTCCTTGATGATCGTCTTATCGCCAGCAATAAAACTGGGTATATCTGATAAAGATTTTTTAAACATAAATAATTGATTTTTAAGTTTTTATAAAAACGGATTTCACAAATTACATGAATTTAAAGGAAAACATGACATATAAATTCGTACAATTTGTGATATTCGTGTCCTAAAATAACAACAATATGAAAATTGCCATCATCGGCGGTGGCATAGGTGGACTTACGACTGCCATCGCCCTACAGAAAAAAGGATTTACGGACGTAACTGTCTATGAAGCAGCATCTGAAATGCTTCCCATTGGCGCAGGTATATTGCTTGCCACCAATGCGATGACCATTTTAGACAGACTCGGCATAGCTCAACAAATCAAAGCGGCAGGTAATGTTTTACAATCCGTCCGCATCGCTAATCATAAAGGAGAAATACTGTCCAATGTAGATTTTTCAAAAATAATTAAACGATATGGCAATGGAACGGTGTCTATTCATCGAGGTAAATTGCAACAAATTTTGCTTGAAAATATATCCAAAAACACCGTTTTTGTAGGTAAAAGATTGAAAAATATTGAAAATACTGAGGGGGGTGTTCAATTACATTTTGAGGATAAAACGACTGTACATGCTGATATGGTCATTGGTGCAGATGGTATTCACTCTATTGTCCGTAAATATCTTTTTGGAGAAACACCTATACGTTATTCAGGTCAAACTTGTTGGCGTGGTATCGCTAAAATGACCTTAAATGACCCCAATACGAGCGTCGAAATGTGGGGAACGAAAGCTGGCTTACGGGCATGTGTCAGCCAAGTTAGCGATACAGAAGTATATTGGTATATTACCTCGAAACAGAAAGAAGGTTATAAATTATCAGAAAAAGAAACAAAACCTTACTTGCTTAACCTCGTTTCTGAATTTAATTCATCTATTCAAAAAGCCATACAACTTACTGAAAATCAACACATTTTGAACAACGATTTATTCGATTTTAAACCCATTAAGTTGTGGTTCAAAAACAATATCGTTCTCATGGGTGATGCCGCACACGCCACGACGCCCAACTTGGGACAAGGCGCATGTCAAGCAATTGAAGACGCTTCATGTTTAGCAAATTGTTTAAAAAATACCCCCTCAGTACATACCGCTTTTTTAGCATTCCAAAAGGCTCGAATTAAAAAAACGACCTTTGTCGTCAACACATCCTATCAAATTGGTCAACTCAACAATATGGGCGGCTTCATCGGTTATCGTTTTCGGAATTTTTTGATGAAGCTCGCTCCGACTTCTATTGCAGAAAAGCAGTTTGATTATTTGTTTAAAGTTTAACACTCACTCAAACTAATCGGCACATTAATCGCCAAGCCGCCGTCGCTCGTTTCTTTATATTTTGAGTTCATATCCAAAGCCGTTTGCCACATCGTCGCTATCACATTATCGAGCGAAACCCTTGCTTTGTCGGGGTTGCTTTGCAATGCCAATTGGCTCGCTGTAATGGCTTTTATCGCCCCCATCGTATTGCGTTCGATACAAGGCACTTGCACCAAACCACCAATCGGGTCACATGTCAAGCCAAGATGATGTTCCATCGCAATTTCGGCAGCCATCAACACTTGCCGCACACTGCCACCTTGACAAGCCGTCAAAGCACCCGCTGCCATTGCCGACGATACGCCAATTTCGGCTTGACAACCGCCCATAGCCGCTGAAATGGTCGCTCCTTTCTTGAAAATACTACCCAATTCACCCGCCACAAGCAAAAAAGAAGTAATTTTTGACGCCGTATGCCCACCACCGAATGCGATATAATATTGCAAAACAGCTGGAATAACACCTGCTGCACCATTTGTTGGGGCGGTTACGACACGTCCAAACGCCGCATTTTCCTCATTCACCGCTAAAGCAAAACAACTCACCCAATTCAAAACCGTTGAAAAATGATTGCCGCGCGCTTGGATTTGCGCCAACCACGCGTCATAATCCGCATAAGTTGCCCCTTGTAAAAGCCTTTTATTGAGTGCCGAAGCCCTTCGCGACACATTCAGACCGCCGGGTAGCACCCCCTCAGTATGAACACCCCGCCAAATGCAATCGCGCATTGTTTCCCAAATGGTCAATAAACCCTTCAGAATTTGATTTTCGCTGCGCCACATCAATTCATTTTGCCACACCACCTCCAAAATATCCATGCCATTGCTCAAACAATGCAGACGCAAATCCTCGGCATTATCAATCGGATAAGGCAGCTTAACAATCTCTGTCCGTTCACCTACAGGCTCATCTTCTTTAATGATAAAGCCCCCACCAATACTAAAATAATTTTGAGCATACGTTTCACCTAACGCCAATTCCGCCACGCAAGTCATGCCATTTGGATGAAAAGGCAAGGCGACATCTTTCAAAAACACAATATCTTCTTCTATTTTGAAGGGAATTGGGCGTTTACCATCCAAAAGCAACCCCTCAGTATGACGGATGTGTTGTATCTTTTCCGCTATCAATGAAGTGTCCGTCGTCTCTGGGTCTTCGCCAAGCAAACCCATCAACACCGCGATGTCTGTTCCATGCCCAACCCCTGTTTTTGCCAAAGAGCCATATAACAGAATATGAATTTTTTGAACTGACGTAAAGAGTTGATTCACCTGTAATTCTGCAACAAATTGCTGTGCTGCCCGCCAAGGTCCGAGCGTATGCGAAGAGGAGGGGCCGACACCGATTTTGAAGATGTCGAATACGGAAATGCGCTCTTCTATCATAGATTTGTTTGTATTTGGAAAAGTTAGTTTGCTGATTTATTAATCATAGGAAGTAGCTATCTCCGTCAAAAATGCTTTGATAGTTTCGTCTGAAACAGCAGCATTTCCCAAATAGAATACTTCTTCTGAATAGTCTAAATCTTTAAAATAGCATAATTGCTGTCTAAATAATTTTGAAGAAAACAAGGAACCGTAAATTTTTTGACTTTGCGTGATTATACTTTTCAAATCCGTAAAATCATGCAAAATGAAATATAAATCGACATAATCCTTCCATTTTACCCGCCGACCAAGTGCAAAAGCCTTCATCGCCGCTAATGTCTGTAAATCGGGTATTCTTATTTTTTCAAATGTTTTTGATGTAGGGATTGTGAATGGATATTCAAAAAATGTAATTTTCACATCATTGACGATAATGTGAAAACTTTCTGAATTTGTATAAAGTAATTGGTACGACAATCCAAATTCAGTCAACCGTTTTACAATTTTGCTCTTTAAAATATTAGATTTTTTAAATAAATCAAAGTCAATGGATTGACGATGACCAATTTGCAACGATACTGCTGTGCCACCAACCAAATAATATTCTTTGGTAAAACTTTTTATGAAAGGCAAAAGTTGACGTTGCGCTTCATTTAATATTTCAGGATGTAGGTTGGACATGACGCTTGAAGAAGTGTGTGAAAAAGTTTTTTACCTCTGGAAAATAATTATCTCTCATTCGACCCTCAGTCGAAGACCTAAACAAAGTTGCTGTTCGAGAAAGACCCAATAGTTGAATTAATTCTTTAACATCTTCCCATGAGCCATAATTCAAAATAGTTTCCACTAATAACACGTCTGTCACTTTGCTTAAATCACCTACGGACCAAAACAATGCAGAACGTTTAGCAATATAATCTACTCTATTATTCATTCGTGAAGCATTTATTTTTTACAAAATTAAGCATTTTAAAGACAAAAAAAGCATTTTCCTTACAAATCAATCTCCAAAAAAACAGGGCAATGGTCGGAATGAAATGCTTCATTTAACTGCCGACAATAAATAATTTTATCAGCCCAATGGGTGCTAACAGATTGATAATCAATACGCCAACCTTTGTTGGAAGCACGCGAATTGAACCTCGTTGACCACCAAGAGTATTCCTGCAAAGTCGGATTTTTGAAGCGAAAAGCGTCCGTAAAGCCACTTTCAAACCACTTCGTCATCCAAGCCCGTTCTTCAGGCAAAAAGCCAGATGTTTTAATATTACCTTTTGGATTGTGAATATCGAGTTCCGTATGTGCGATATTGTAATCGCCGACGATGATGAGGTTCGGTCTTTCTTTTTTCAGTTCTTCAATCCAATTAAAAAAATCGAAAAGAAAATCCATTTTCACACCTTGCCGTTCCTCGCCCGACGTACCCGAAGGGAAATAACAATTGAGCAAAGTCAAATCACCAAAATCAGCGCGTAAAATGCGCCCTTCTATGTCATAACGGCTATTGCCCATGCCTTCTACAACCTTGTCAGGTTTTACTTTTGAAAAAATAGCGACACCCGAATAACCTTTTTTTTCTGCCGATACCCAATAATGCTCTGCATAACCAAGCTGTATAAACCCCTCAGTATCTACCTGTTCAGGACGTGCTTTTGTTTCTTGAATACACACAATATCGTAATTGCCTGTTTCTAAAAACGTTTTTAAATTTTTATTAAGTGCCGAACGAATACCGTTTGTATTATAGCTTAGTATTTTCATGTTAATTGTTATAAAAGATAAAAAGTTATCAAAAAAGATTTATGTCTATTAAAAAATGAGATAAAGGCGTGTGTCTTTGTATGATGAATAAAAAAAGAGCGATTTACAACCGTAAATCCCTCTTTTTTTATTCAAATAGCTCTAAAAGGCTTGTGTACGTCTTAAAATTTAAGCACCAATATACATCACCTCTTTCACCGCTTTGATGATTTTTGATGGATTTGGCAAATAAGCTTCAACTAAAGTCGCTGCATAAGGCATAGATGCATCAGCACTGTTGACACGTACAATCGGGGCATCTAAATAGTCGAACGCATATTTTTGAACCTCATAAGCGACCTCCGCAGAAATGCCAAACATGGGCCACGCTTCGTCAACCACAACAAGACGATTGGTCTTTTTGACAGACTCAACGATGGTGGCTGCATCAAGCGGACGAATCGAGCGCAATTCAATGACTTCAGCTGAAATGCCTTCTTTTTCTAATTCCATCGCCGCATAACAAGCCTCGATGGTCATTTTGTTGTATGAAACAATGGTGACATCTGTCCCTTCACGACGTATAATGGCTTTACCGATTGGGACAACATAGTCTTCATTTTCAGGTACTTCACCGAAACTGGCATAAGGTAATGGCTTCAATTGACCATTTTTATCTTTGCCCAAATGCCATGTGCCAGAGGTACGGTCTTGCATTGGAAATCCGTACATAACTTCTGATTCCATGAAACAAATAGGGTCGGGGTCGCGGATAGCAGCCTTCAGAAGTCCTTTTGCATCATAAGGGTCAACGATAGATATAACCTTCAGACCAGGTGTATTGCCCATCCATGATTCAAAAGTTTGAGAGTGTTGTTGCGCCAACTGTCCCGCTGAGCCTGATGGTCCCCGAAAAACAATAGAGCAACTGACTTGACCTGCCGATTGCGACAATGTTTTAGCCGCATTATTGACGATTTGATCAAATGCTAAAATAGCGAAGTTCCAAGTCATAAACTCCACGACGGGCTTGATGCCATTCATCGCGGCACCCACGCCGATGGCTGCAAAGCCTAATTCTGCAATTGGTGTATCAATGACGCGGCGTTCGCCAAATTCATCGAGTAAGCCCTCGCTCACTTTATAAGCACCGTTGTATTCAGCCACTTCTTCACCCATGATGCAGACGAGATCGTCGCGGCGCATTTCTTCTTGTAAAGCCTCGCGTAAGGCTTGGCGGAGTGTTATCCTTCTCATCAATTGGTTGGTATTTATAAGATTTTCAGTTTTAAGTATTTGAAAATCAATATTTTATAAAATTATACTAGTACGATTTGTTCGAAAACAGCAGATGTTTCCAAACAGGTAAATTCCTAAATTTTTAAAAAAATGGACATTTTTATGCCCATATACTGAGGGGGGGGTTAAAGACCCTTCTTCGTTACTTCTGCATCAGTGATATCCTCTATAGGTTTAGCTAAGGGCGTAATCATAGGTAAATTAATCAAATGCGCTTCATTGAAACTTATAGAACCGATACCCAAAATGCCACCAGAAGCTTTAGCAACGCTCTTTGCTAATGTAACATAACTTTTATATAGGTGATAGCCAGTTTCAGGATCTAATTTTGCTAAAATAGGGTTGACTTGTGCAATTTTTTCAAACAAAAAAGTTTTACAAGCCTCCATATCTTGGGGCGAATTTTTAATTAAATCGTTGAGTTTTATTTTGAAATTCGCCTCAACTTCTGCATAAAAAGGGATGAGCGACTTATCGCCAGAGTAAGTGCGAATATGCACGAGCTTCAAAGCCCAGTCAATTTCTGCCTTATTAATGACGCCGTCAGCCATCGCAAGGAGCAAAGTAATTTGTGATATGGCGTTTTCTAAAATTTGTAACTCCGCTTGCGAGATTTTTTCAAAATGTCTCATAAAATAACAATTTATGTTTTTGATTTTAATTTTCAAGGGCAAATATAAAACGAAGATTTGTAGTATTGTCCATAGTCAGCCTTTAGATTTACGAAATCTCAAAATTTCGTAAATCTGGTTGTCCTTCATTCAATTTCATTTTTTAAATATAAATAACTTTCAAAAAAAAAAGCCATGTTCAAGTCGTAATTTTGTCTTAATTTTTAGGATTCTAATCATTAAACTCAATCCAAACAGTATGAAAAAAACGCTACTTTCTTCTTTTTTTCTTGTATTTTTTATCATTTCAGTCTTTTCTCAGCGTGCTTTACTGAGGGGTACCGTTACAGATGCGGCGAATAATGAGCCACTCGTCGGCGCGAGTGTTGTCGTAAAAGGTACAACATTGGGTGTGGTTACAGATATTGATGGCACTTACCAACTCGAACTCACCAAAGGAAATTACGATATTGCTGTTTCGTTTGTAGGCTATGCGACAGTCGAATCTAATAAGGATGTTCAGTCAGATTTAACTTATGACGTAACGATGACCTCTTCTATGTCATTACAAGAGGTCGTGGTATCGGCAGATATAGCGATTGACCGAAAAACACCTGTGGCATTCAGCAATATCGGAACGGTTAAAATCAAAGAGGAATTGGCTTCGCAAGACTTGCCCATGTTGCTCAACTCTATTCCGGGGGCTTATGCCACACAACAAGGCGGCGGCGATGGCGATGCACGGGTTACAATTCGTGGTTTTAATCAACGCAATGTTGCTGTTATGCTCGACGGTATACCTGTCAATGATATGGAAAATGGTCAAGTATATTGGTCAAATTGGTTCGGACTCAGTCAAGTGACCAAGACCATGCAAGTGCAAAGGGGTTTAGGTGCTTCTAAAATTACGATTCCTGCGGTGGGTGGTACGATTAATATTTTGACGAAAGGTTTTGAATCCAAACCTTCGATAGAAATCAAGCAAGATGTAGGGGCAGGCAGTGCTTTTCAAACATCCATTGGTTTTACAACAGGGCGTTTGAAAGGTGATTGGGGTATTACGGGCGCTTTTTCTTCGAAAAATTCTGATGGTTGGGTACAAGGCAATTATTCTAAAGCCTTGTTCTATTTCTTACGTATTGATAAAGAGATTGGCAAACACCTCATTTCTCTTTCAGGTTTCGGTGGACCTCAAGAGCATGGTCAACGGGCGTTTTCAGTGCCTATCGCCATCACGGATTCAAAAAAGGCGCTTGATTTAGGCGTGCCGCAAGCATCTATTAATACACTTTTGTTGTCTCGACGCATTAATCAAGGTTTGCGTTACAGCGATGCGTGGGGTTATTTGAATGGAGAAGTCAAAGGCGTTCGCTATAATTATTACCACAAACCACAATTCAGTTTGCGCCATTCATGGCGTATTTCCAACAAAACATTTTTATCCAACGTCTCTTATTTGAGTATTGGAGATGGCGGTGGTACGAATATAACGGCACAACCAGGTTTTGATTCTTTGAATCAATTGAACCTTGAACGGGTTGTCCGCGACAATAAATTGCCTTTTGCTTCTACTGCCAATGTCATTCGTTCGAGCGTCAACAATCATTTATGGTATGGCTTATTATCAACTTTGCGGCATGAGTTTTCTAAAAAAACGACTTTTTCAGGCGGTATAGATTTGCGTTCTTACAAAGGTGCGCACTCACGTGTTGTTAAAGATATGTTGGGCGGTACAAAATTTTTTGGCTCGCGCAATGCCCGTATCGATGAACCGAATACGCCACTTGGCGTCGGGGATAAATTCTTCTACGATTACAATGGGTTTGTCCGTTGGGGTGGTGTTTTTGGGCTTGTTGAACATTCCGAAAAGAATTGGACTTGGTTTGCAAATGCCTCTACGGCTATGTCGCAATACAAATATCACGACAAAATGTATGCAAAAACCTTTGATTTAGATGGGAAAACGTATTTCACCACAAATGTTACAACTCGTATAGGACCGCTCAGTTCAGATGCCAATTTGAGACTCCGTGTGCCGCTCATCAATGGCGTACTTTACACAGTTGACCATCCCACACAAACGATATACAATTATGCTAAGAAAAACGGTTATGCCATAGACTCCGTAACAGCACAAGACCAAATTGTCGGATGGCTCAATCTGCCTTCTTTTACCTTAAAAACAGGCTTTAATTATCGTTTTAATCGCCAAAATAGCCTTTTTGCTAACATCGGTTGGTTGTCCAAAGCCACGCGTTTCAATAATGTTTTTTACTCAGCCTATACGTCAGCGACTGACAAAAAAGCTGAATTAGGGCGTATCGTTTTAGCTCGTAATTATAAAAATGAAGACATCAAAGCAGTCGAAGCGGGTTATCAATTCCGCAGTCCCAGCTTTGCAGCAAATATCAATGCATATTACACTGTGTGGAAAAACAAACCCGTTGAGTCTCAAATCCTCGTTCTAGAAAATCCTGCCGACCCCAACTCTGACCGTATTCCGATTGCGGTCAATGGTCTTGGCGCACGACACATGGGTCTGGAATTGGATTTTGCCTACGAAATTACACAAAAATGGAAAATTGAAGGTGTAACATCGCTCGGTGACTGGATTTGGAATTCAGTCGGGCTATTGACGCAGCCCGATGGAACGGTTCAAGAATTTGATGCTAAAGGTGTGCATGTCGGCGATGCAGCCCAAACACAATTTGGCGGTTCGCTTCGTTTTGAACCACGCCGAGGAACGTATATTTTAGCACGGTCAACTTATTTTGGCAAAAATTACTCAAATATGGATCCAGAATCATTACAAGGTGCAAATGCCCGTAAAGACTCTTGGAAAATGCCTAATTATATGGTCACAGATGTCCATTTTGGTCATACAATTCGCCAAAAGAAAAGTGCAACGATTGATTTTCGTTTGAGTTTGCTTAATATATTTGACAAAATGTACATCTCTGATGCACGTAACAACGACACGCTTGGCAACATCATCAACACAAAAGATTTTGATGCCAAATCCGCTACTGTCTTTTTTGGTTTGGGGCGTCGTTTCAATTTGTCAATGGAAGTCTCTTTTTAACTCATGTTACGCAGCCATTTGAAAAAAATGAGCAAAAGTGCTAATTTTGCTAAATGGAACAGAAATTAGATTTATATACGCAGATAGTTAAACCTTATTAGGGAGTCTTTTGTGGCTGCGTAACATCAGTTTTTAAATCAAACTGCACCTATACAAATTTCCTTTGGACAGGCTTTTCTGATGATATTCCCGCTATGGGGCTTAATGATTTTTTATCTAAATAAGACCCATGTTCGCCTCTTTTGCTTTTACGATATTTTTCCAAAAAAAGAAAACGAGGTAACTATTAAAGCTTCTTAGTTCGGTTGATGTTTGGAAAACGAATGGATTTACTATTTTTGTGAGATTGATTCAATAAAAATATTTGTAACAAAATTAACAATCCATTGCTAAAATGAAAAACGCAACATTAGTCTTTACTTTCCTTTTACTCGTTTCGAGTTTGTTTGGTCAAAACAAAAAAGCCCTTGTGGGCGGCACTTTGATTGATGGTTATGGTGGAACGCCTTTGCGCAACTCTGTCATCCTTATCGAAGGTGATAAAATCGTGAAAATTGGTCAAGTCGGTGCGATTGACATTCCAAAAGATGCAGAAGTCGTTTCTACTGAGGGGATGTCTGTGCTACCCGGATTGTGGGATATGCACGTCCATTTGATGATAAATGGACATTCTGACTATACGCATTGGGACAAAACTTATTTGCCTGTGCTTGAGTCTGTCATTATGCCCGCTTCTGCCAAACAGTTGTTGTTAGCAGGTGTGACGAGTGCGCGCGATTTGGGTGCGCCTTTAGAAGCCTCCATCAATGTGCGCGATGCCATCAATAAAGGGAAACTTGATGGTCCGACGATGTATATGTCTGGACCTTTTATTCAACATGAGTCTTATCCAGGAACGGAAGCATTTCGTTGGGGCGTAAAAGGTGTTGCTGATGCGCGCGCAAAAGTTCAAAAACTCGCCAAAGCAGGGGTTGATTGTATCAAATTGATTGATCAAGACCTCATGGAGATGGATGAAGTGCTGGCAGTCGTGGACGAAGCACATAAATGGAAGCTGAAAGTTGTGGCGCACAGCCATCGTCCAGAAGAAATTCGGCGTGCTTTGAAAGCGGGTGCAGATTGTTTTGAGCATACGGGTTTGGCTATGGCACCTGAATATCCCGAAGATATCATCAATATGATACGTGAACGCACAGCAAACTCTAATACCAAACTGTTTTGGACACCGACAATTGAAGGCTTGTTCAATTACGATTATGTACGCGATAACCCGGAAATGCTTGACAATCCATCGTGGAAAGTGGGTTTGCCCGATTCGATTGTTCGCGATATTCAAGAAAGTCTGCGTTATACATCGCGTTTGAGTTATTTTCAAGTAACAGCTTATCGCAAACCCACTTTAAAAAAGAAGTTTCAACAACTGAAAGAAAGCGGTGTCGTCATGTTAATCGGTACAGATTCTGGTATTCCAATGAAATTTCACAGCCAAAGCACTTGGAATGAACTCGATATTTGGGTGCGTGAAATGGGCGTTGACCCTTTGCTCGCCATTAAGTCAGCGACTTATTGGCCCGCGGTTTTTCAAGGTGTGGAAGACAAAGTAGGGACTATTGCTGAGGGCAAACAAGCAGATATTATTGCGGTGCGCGGCGATGTATTGCGTTATATCAATCTTTTGCAAAGGGTGGACATGGTGTTTAAGAAAGGGAAACGGTATAAATAAGCATGTTTTTCTTAAGATACATGTTTTTTTATAATTTTACTGAGGGGGTAGGATAGGAGAATCTTCAAGATTTTCCTATCCTCTGATATAGTGTTTTGTTATAAGGTGGTGTATTAGGTGTCACTTTTTCATAAACCTATGCACCATATAAGGTGTATTAGGTGATGCCCATATCTTAATCATATCGTTTTCCAATGTCAAAAAAGCACGTATAACTTAGGGTATATAGTCATTTTATGTATTTTTACGCCCACTAAATTTCATATCCTTTTATATTATCAAACATTTTTTCAGTGAAACCTACCAACATTAAGAATCCAGAATATTTTCACAAGGTCGTTGACTGTCAGCACGCCTGTCCTGCGCATACGCCCGTGCCCGAATACATTCGGCTCATTGCGGCGGAACGCTATACAGAAGCGTATATGGTCAACTGGGAATCCAATGTATTCCCCGGCGTTCTGGGTCGAACCTGTGACCGTCCTTGTGAACCCGCTTGTCGGCGTGGACGGCTCGAACAAGAGCCTGTTGCCATTTGTCGCCTCAAAAGGGTGGCTGCAGACAACAAAGGCGAAGTCAAATCGCTGATGCCACAAGGTCCTTTTGCCCCAAATGGTAAGAAAATCGCCTTAATTGGGGGTGGTCCTGCCTCTTTAACGGTGGCGCGGGACTTAGCACCGCTTGGTTATGAGATTCATCTTTTTGATGACCAAAACTTAGGTGGCGGCATGATGCGCTCGCAAATTCCTTCTTTCCGTTTGCCTGAAACGGTGCTGAACGAAGAGGTGGATTACATCTTAGACATGGGTATCCACACCCAATTCAAGACATTCGTTTCGAGTATGCGTGATGTGATGGCGAAGAATTATGATGCTATTTTTGTCGGTACGGGTGCGCCACGGGGTAAAGATTTATCGAATCTGCCTGGGCGTTGGGAAGCCGCAAAAAACATACACATTGGCATCGAGTGGTTGGCATCTGTGGCGTTTGAACATACAGCAAAAATTGGCAAAAACGTCATAGTACTGGGTGGTGGCAATACAGCGATGGACTGTTGCCGCACGTCGCGCCGTCTCGGTGGTGACAATGTGACGGTCGTTGTGCGCAGTCCTTTGAAAGAAATGAAAGCCTCACCATGGGAAATCGAAGATGCACAGCATGAGGATATTCCGATTTTGGAGAACCATGTGCCAAAATCTTTCGTCGTAGAGGACGGCATACTGAGGGGGATGATGTTTGAAAAAGTGAAAGCCATTTACGATAATAAAGGCACACGCACACTCCTTCCGACGCGAGAGCCCGAAGTATTTATCGAAGCCGAGGATGTTTTGGTAGCGATTGGTCAAGAAAACAGTTTTCCTTGGGTCGAGCGTGATTTGGGCTTGGAGTTTGACAAATGGGAAGTACCGATATTAGACCCTGTGACGTTTCAATCCACCATACCAAACGTTTTCTTTGGTGGAGATTCTGCATTTGGTCCTAAAAATGTCATAACAGCCGTGGCACATGGTCATCAAGCCGCTATTTCTATTGATTTGTTCCTCAAAGGTGAATCATTGACGGAACGTCCTGCACCTTATACGAATCTCATTAATCAAAAAATGGGTATTCACGAATGGATTTATGACAATGACGTAGCGATGGATATACGCTATAAAGTGCCTCATGCAGAAAAAGCTTTGACCCTCAAAGACCGCAAGAAAGAGGTTGAATTGGGCTTTTCTCAAGCGTTGGGCTTCAAAGAAGCGGAACGTTGCTTGAATTGTGATGTGCAAACCGTTTTTTCAGAAATGCGCTGTATCGAGTGCGATGCGTGCATGGATGTTTGTCCGACGTCATGTATCACCTTTACAATGAATGAAGATGAAATGGATTTACGTCAACATTTGCTCGCACCCGCTTTCAATTTGACGCAAGATTTATACGTTTCTGATACCTTGAAAACAGGGCGTATCATGGTCAAAGACGAAGACTTGTGTTTGCATTGCGGCTTATGCGCCGAGCGTTGTCCGACGTCAGCATGGGACATGATGAAATATATTTATCAAGTAACAAAAGCAGGAAATCAATGTCGAAAAATAGGATAATTAATGATTTTGTTGTGCGTTTCGCCAATGTGAACGGTACAGGTTCGGCGAGTGCCAACACGATGTTCGCCAAGTCTATCTTCAGAATGGGCGTTCCCATGACGGCAAAGAATATTTTTCCTTCAAATATTCAAGGATTGCCGACATGGTACGAAGTACGAGTGAGCGAAAAAGGCTACTTGGGTCGTCGCGAGGGTGTGGATATTATGGTGTGCCTCAATCCACAGAGTTTACAAAAAGACGTGGATTCCGTGAAGTCAGGCGGCTATTTTGTGTATGATAGTACTAAGTTTTTGCGTAAAGAATATTATCGTGAAGACATTACTTATGTCGGTATTCCGATGATGGAAATTTGCTTGCGCGAATACACCGACCCACGTTTGCGTCAGTTGTTCAAAAATATTATTTATGTCGGAGCGATGGCGGCTTTGTTGGATATTGATTTAGAAGTGGTCAGAGGAGTCATTTCTGATGAATTCAAAAAGAAGCCAAAACTCATCGAACCGAACATGAACGCCATTCAATTAGGTGTTGACTTTATACGTGAACATTACCCAAATTCGATTAATTTCAAGATAGAACAACGCGATTTAGTAGGCGATTCGATTGTTATTGATGGCAATACGGCTTCGGGTATTGGTTGTTTGTTTGCTGGTGCAACAGTAGCGGCATGGTATCCGATTACACCATCAACGTCTTTGGTCAATGGTTTTGAGAAATACGCCAAACGCCTAAGAATTGACCCCGAAACGGGCAAAATGAACGTCGCCATCGTACAAGCCGAAGACGAATTAGCGGCAATCGGTATGGTGATTGGAGCAGCTTGGAATGGTGCAAGGTCATTTACAGCGACGAGCGGACCGGGCGTTTCTTTGATGAGTGAATTCCTTGGATTGGCATATTTTGCAGAAGTTCCCACCGTTTTGTTTGATGTTCAAAGGACAGGTCCTTCAACGGGTATGCCGACGCGGACGCAACAATCGGACATCCTATCGGCTGCTTATGCGTCGCATGGTGATACCAAACAAGTGCTGTTGTTACCAAGTACACCCAAAGAATGTTTCGATATGGCTGCCCAAGCCTTTGATTTAGCTGAGCAAATTCAAGCACCTGTTATCGTGATGCTTGACCTTGATTTGGGTATGAATGACCATTTAAGTGAACCCTTAAATTGGGATGAAAGTAAGGCTTATAAGCGAGGTAAAGTATTGTCTACTAATGATTTAGAGGAAATGGGCGTTTTTGGACGTTACCTCGATTCTGATCATGATGGCATTCCTTATAGAACGATTCCCGCAACGCATCCGACAAAAGGGTCGTTTTTCACAAGGGGTTCTTCGCGTGACGAATACGCACGTTACACCGAAGACAGTGCCGCTTATGTGCGCAACATGACTCGTTTGGCTAAAAAATGGGAAACCTGTAAGACCTTAGTGCCGCCGCCTGTGGTGTATCAAAAAGAAAATACAAGCCATTATGGGCTTATTTTCTTTGGTACAACGCTCTTTTCGGCTCTCGAAGTCATGGATTTACTGAGGGGGGATGGTATGCCAATTGATGGTATGTGCATCAAAGCATTTCCGTTTCCAGATGAGGTTTTAGCATTTATCGAGGCACATGACAAAGTTTTTGTGGTTGAACAAAACCGCGATGCCCAATTCCGTTCTTTGCTCGTCAATGAATTGGAAGTGCACCCTAAAAAACTTATTAAAGTGCTCAATTTCGATGGTATGCCTATCACAGCTGATGCTATTCTGAATCAAATCGTTCCAGTAGTGGGACTTGTAAAACAAAATTAAAAATGTCATTTCAACGACCACAGTTCCGTCATCCTGAGTTACCCAAAAATACTGAGGGGTACTCTAAGAAAGATTATGAAGGCGTTATTTCGACTTTGTGCGCGGGATGCGGGCATGACTCCATCAGTGGAGCCATTGTTCAAGCCTGTTATGAATTGTCCATTCAACCGCACCGTATAGCGAAATTGTCAGGTATCGGCTGTTCATCAAAGACACCCGCTTACTTTTTGAGCAATTCGCATGGCTTCAACTCTGTTCACGGGCGTATGC
>JAYTUQ010000260.1:0-22388 GCA_043744455.1 Saprospiraceae bacterium
AGCAGATGTTAAAGAATATAAATCCCCAAATGGAGTTGTGTATAAGCGAGATGTAACAATTGAGTTTGACGTAACTCTGGGACCGAATAATATTAAGCGCATCAAAAACGGGCGGCTTTTCTTCTCGTACTAACCCCCTCAGTAAAAAAGCACATTTGAAGCATGTTTCGTTACATTTATGCCTATTTAAAAATAAAAATTAAAAAAGTATCTACTTATACCCTCAAACAAGTAGATACTTTTTTAATTAAATAATTATTACAACTCTGAACAGTAATATCAAAACGAAAAGCGATGACCATAAAACTCAAACATCTCACCGTCAAAAAAGGCACAGCGACAATTTTAAACGACATCAATTTAGCCATAAATGACACCGAAAATTGGGCAATTATCGGCGAAAATGGCTCTGGAAAAACAACCTTGCTGCGTGTTTTAGCTGGAAAAGAATTCTTCCCGACAGCTATGTGTGAAAGGCGCACAGGCTTGAAAACGGTGTTGTTAGAAAACAATTTCAAAGACAACCGATTGGTCAACAAAGCCTATCAATACTATCAACAACGCTATACCGCCGACGGTGCTGCCCTCGCGCCCACCGTCTATGAAGTTGTCCAAAATCAAGTGAAACCCCTTAACACGACCCATGCCGCTTCCGTCACTTTGCCACCCAAATCCTATACCGATTGCGACATTAAAACATGGGCTAATATCTTGAAAATCAACCATTTACTCACGCACAGCATTGTCACACTTTCCAATGGTGAAACGCGTCGCGTCCTGCTTTTGATGGCTTTACTCAAAAAACCACATATGCTGTTGCTTGATAATCCATTCATCGGTTTGGATGTAGAAAGTCGCGCCATTTTGCATCATATACTTAGTAATATTAGAAAAGCAGGTATTCAAATTGTTATCGTTTGCGCTGCTTCCGAAATACCCGAGGGCATCACTCATGCGGTTGTTTTGAAAAATGGAAAAATAGCCGAGATACTGAGGGGGTCTCAAATTCAAGAAATGAGATTAGGTGTTTTAGAAAATAACCAAAATACAACAATAGAAAGCCCAAAAACGCCTGTTGATGTGCTCAATTCCGATTTATTATCAAAAATAATGGAAAAACCCGCCCGCAATGACTTTGAATACGCTGTCCGCTTCCGCAACACAACCATTCAATACAACGGTGAAAAAGTGGTCAACGGCATCAATTGGGACATCAAAAAAGGAGAACGTTGGGCTTTGTTGGGCCCAAATGGCTCAGGCAAAAGTTCGATATTGAGTTTAATCACCGCCGACAATCCGCAAGGCTACCGCAACGATTTCGACCTTTTTGACCGCAAACGAGGTTCAGGAGAAAGTGTTTGGGCAATAAAAAAACGCATCGGCTTCGTGTCTCCTGAATTGCATTTATATGCTGACACTCAAACAGTTGTGTGGCGCATCATCGCTTCGGGTCTTTTCGATGTCGCTGAATTGCACAGACAATTGACACCACAACAAGCGGAAACAGTAGCGGATTATATTAAACTTTTTGACTTGCATACGGCGAAAGACAAGCCTTTGACTCAATTGTCTTCGGGACAACAACGCCTCGTTTTCTTAGCCCGCGCTTTAGTCAAAAACCCACCGCTTTTGATACTTGACGAACCTTGTCAAGGGCTTGACCATCAAAATATGGTCTATTTCAGAGAATTAGTCAACGAATTGGTGGTTTCTTTGGACAAAACATTGATTTACGTCACGCATTACGAATCAGAAATCCCTGCGTGTGTCAATCAAGTTTTTAGAATAGAAAAAGGCAGAAGAATATAAGTTGTATGGGGTTTTCAAACATAAATTATGATGTATTGTGTACCTGTTTATGTCCTTAATTCCACAAAGTGGGGAATTTATAGCACACATTAGTTAAAAAAAAGTTGGTATTATTTTTGCATTATATGTTTAATAAAAGCAGTCAAAAGCAAATAAGCATTTTTCAACAGTAGAACAATAAATTAAATAATCATGAAAAAATTCCTGAATATCGTCCTCATTATCCTTTCGTCAATTACTTATATCATCAGCTTCATTTTTGTTGATTTGTACATTTCAATGGCATTGAAAATAGAAGAATGGACAAACCTGCAACTCATTGACAATAGGTTTAAAGTCATGATGGACGGCACGTCTAATAAATAAAAGGTTTTTAATTATTTGCGTAAAACCTTAAATAAGTATGTACTCTTTCAAGTAGAAGAGTACATACTTATTTTTTTTAACTAAATGGCAAACCTTCAAGCATCAGTTAAGCGTTACAATTTATCCCTACGGTCGATACAAAAACAAAGGAAACACCTCTTTTTCCTTAAAAATAGACCTATCACTCGGTAATTCTAAAAATCCATCGGCATCATTTAAGTTTGCCAAGTCGCCCGAGCCGTGTCCTTCCACAGGCGTTGCAAAAACCACCCCCTCAGTATTCACCACTTTTACAGGCAAAAAATAGGTCAAATCTGGCTTGAAAATAACGTCTGTTGCCAAACATGCCCAACTTTCAGTCAACTCCATACTGTCGCACAATTGTTGATCGATATAAGGCACAACATACCGACAAGCGCACATAAACGCTGATACAGGATTGCCGGGCAGTGCAAATATGACCACATCATCACGTCTTCCAAACCAAAATGGCTTTCCTGGACGCTGCGCCACTTTATGAAAAAGCTTTTCAACATTCAAATTACTCAATACTTTTGGTACAAAATCATATTTACCTTCCGATACTGCGCCACTCAATATCACCAATTCATAATCGGCTAATATCTCTTCTAAACTTTCAGAAATTTCTTGCTCATCATCTGGCAAATGAAAAAGGTCTGCATCAATGCCACATTGCCCCCTCAGTATAGCCGCTAAAGAAAATACATTTGACCGCCGAATTTGGTGCGGCAAAGGCTTCTCTTCGACATCAACTAATTCATCACCCGTAGAAACTATCGCTGTTTTTGGTAAAGCACTTACCCAAACCTCGGTTTTGCCCACCGTCGCCAAAGTACCAATTTCAGCAGGAGAAATTTTATGACCACTCCGTAAAATCACGTCATTTTCCTTTCTGTCAATGCCTTTATGATGAATATTTTGACGAAAACCAAGATATTCAATCTGAATTGTCGCAATGCCATCTTCAATGACCAAATCTTCATAGCGAATAACGGTATCCGTTCCTTCGGGTAAAACTGCACCCGTCATTACTTCGATACACTGCATTTTATCTTTCAAGCACAAAGCGGGATTACCCGCAGCTTGTATGCCTTCGATATTGTACGACCGTTGCCCATTTTCAAAACTGGAAAAATCAATCGCAATACCGTCCATTGTTACACGATCAAAAGGGGGGAAATCACGGTCTGCAACAATATCTTCGCGTAAAATTCGACCATTTGAATACATTAAATCTACTTTTTCTGCTTTTGATGGTCGCGCGTTTTCTAAAATTATTTGAGTGGCTTGTTCTACTGTTATCATAAAAATTGATTTTTAATTTTGATTAACTCTGCAACAATACTTAACGCAATTTCTCTCGCCGATTTTGCCGCAATATTTACACCAATTGGTGCATGAATTTTTGAAATATCGGCTTCCGAAAAACCTGCTTCTGTAAGTCTTTTTACGCGTTTTTCATGAGTTTTACGGCTGCCCAAAGCCCCAATATACGCCACATCTGATTTCAGCAAAATGTGCAACGCTTGGTCATCAATTTTTGGATCATGCGTCAACAAAACGGCGAATGTGTGGGCATCAAGTGTCAAATTAGGCAAAATTTCAAGGGGCCAGTCCACATGCAAGTAATCGGGCGATGTCAAAAACTGCACTTTTTCTGCGAAAATGCCGCGTGGGTCAATCACTATCGTTTCAAAACCAAAATAATGCGCCAAATGCACCAAATCCACTGTTATGTGTGCTGCACCAATTATGACAAGTTTCGCCTTTGGTGCAAAAACTTGTAAAAACCAAGACATGCCATCTGCTGATACAATGACTTGTGTTTTACGCTCTAAATAGGCTCGAAGCGCATTTTTTATTAAAAAATCGCTTCGATTTTCACCAAAAACATCACCATTTGGCAATACTAAAAGGTGTTCACTATCGTCCTCATTGAGTTTTGTCAACAAAACGGCTCCTTTATTTTCCAAAAGACACCCCCTCAGTATAGCCCACATTTTGGGGTCATTTTGAGCCAAAAAAGGTTCAATAAATACTTCAATTTGACCGCCACAACTCAAACCAACTGCCCATGCCGCTTCGTCACTTACTCCAAATTCGAGACGTTTTGGTTTATTCGTTTCCAAAACATCGGCGACATGCCGCACAATCGCACCTTCCACACAGCCACCAGAAACAGAACCTGCCATCTCCAAGTCTTCGCTAACAATCATCGCCGAACCAATAGGGCGTGGCGCAGAACCCCAAGTTTGAATCACCGTTGCAATGGCAAAAGGTTTTTCTTTTTTTGAAAAATTTTCAATATTTTGAAACAAGTCTTTCATCTCTTTCTTAGTTTTGAGTTTTTACCATCTTTAAAATTTGCGCTATCTCCAGTGACTTTTTTGCTTTATTTGGGCAAAATAAATCATTATTGCGTTAAGTTTTGAATTTAAAAAAACAAAAGTGTCTTAAATATTGATTATCAAACCTTTAAGTAGCTTTTCTCACGCTTATAAATCCAAAACAAATAAGAAAATTAACGAAATCAAGTTCTCTTTTAATAAAATTCAATAAAAAACTATGCGCCCAGTCATTACCATTTTTTTGTTGCTAACATTAGGTACTCATGTTTTAAATGCTCAAAATAATCCTCAAACAGCGCTATCCCTACTGAGGGGTCTTCAAGATTCTGTCGAAATTAAAGTGGATGCTTGGGGTGTGCCACATATTTATGCTCAAAACGAAGCGGATTTGTTTTTCGCTCAGGGTTATTATGCTTGCCGTGACCGCCTTTTTCAATTTGAACTGTGGCGGCGACAAGCGACGGGAACGATTGCTGAAATATTAGGTCCACGTGAACTAAAACGCGATATGGGCGCTCGCTTGTTCAAGTTTCGAGGCGATATGACGAAAGAATTGCAACACTATCATCCGCATGGTGCGTCAATTGTTAAGGCATTTGTCAAGGGCATCAATGCAGCCATCGAACAAGCCAATAAAAATCCACAAAGCCTTCCGCTTGAATTCAAATTATTGAATATCACCCCTCAGTATTGGACGCCTGAAGTCGTGATTTCAAGGCATCAAGGCTTGTTGGCAAATGTAACAGATGAACTCCGAACTGCCCGACTCGTAGCTAAAATAGGTGAAGAAAAAGCAAGAGAAGTCTCACATTTTCATCCCAATCAACCCAATTTGACCATAAAAGTGCCCACAGATGGTCTCTTTGAAGACATCTTGAACCTCTACAATGCCTTCCGAAAATCCATTGAATTTAAGCCGACAGATCTCGCTTCCAACTATCAAAATGATGCTGATAATTATAAATATCTCGTTGCTAATCAACCTATTACGAATGATTTATTGAACAATCCTAAGTTCGATATTGGTAGTAACAATTGGGTCATAAATGGCTCAAAAACGCAAAGTGGTTATCCCATAATGGCAAACGACCCGCATCGCGCTATTGCGGTGCCTTCATTGCGCTATGTAGCACACCTCAATGCGCCCGGTTGGCATGTCATTGGCGGCGGAGAGCCGACGATTCCGGGCATTTCCATTGGTCATAATAATGAGGGGGCTTGGGGTTTGACAATTTTTGCCACAGATGCTGAAGATTTGTATGTCTATGACATCAATCCCAAAAATCCTTTGGAATATCAGTATCAGGGGAAGTGGGAAAAAATGAAAGTAATCAAAGAAATAATTCCCATAAAAGGGCAAAAACCGGACACCGTCGAACTCAAATACACCCGACATGGACCCGTCGTTTTTGAAGATGCCGTGCGGAAAAAAGCGTATGCCATTCGATGTGCGTGGTTAGAAATCGGCGGTGCACCTTATTTGGCGAGTTTGCGCATGAACCAAGCCAAAACGTGGGAAGAATTCCAATTTGCCTGCGGCTACAGTCATATTCCTGCCGAAAATATGGTTTGGGCTGATCGCAAAGGCAATATTGGTTGGCAAGCCGTTGGTATTACGCCCATTCGCAAAGGTTTTAGTGGTATGGTGCCTTTAAAGGGTGACGGCTCACAAGAATGGGCGGGTTATTTGCCAATTCTTTCGCGTCCAAATGCTTATAACCCAAAAGAAGGCTTCATTGCTACCGCCAATCAGAATTTGACATCCCCTCAGTATCCAAACATAGAATCAACCATTGGTTATGCATGGGCGGATCCTTATCGCGCCAATCGAATTTCTGAGGTTTTGAGTTCGGGTAAAAAAATGACTTTGAATGATATGACCGCTTTGCAAACCGATTATTTGGCTATTCCAGCCCGTCAATTGATGCCTTTGCTGAAAGACTTGCCTTTACCTTTAACGGGCGACAAAGCTTTGCTCATTGAACCTTTGATGAATTGGGACTATACTTTGACTAAAAACAGCAGCATCGCAACCATTTATGTCGAATGGGAAAACCAAATGGAGAAAGCCTTTTTACAAAAACTTGTACCCGAACAAGGACGAAAATATATCACAACTCTGTCAACCCAACAAATGGTGGCTTGGTTGACTTTACCTGACGACAAATTTGGAGACAACCCAACAGCGGGTCGCGATTCTTTTCTCATTCAAACCTTAAAAACAGCTCTTTCAGTCATTGAAAAGCGATTGGGCAGCGACGTGTCGAAGTGGCAATATGGACAAGAAAACAACAAACACGTTTTGATAAAACACCCCCTCAGTAATGCTGCCCATGCAGAAATGAAAAAACGTTTGGACGTGGGACAGGTCCCACGTGGCGGATATAGCCAAACTGTTGGCTCTACGGGCGATTTACTCAATCAAGCAACTGGGGCTTCGTTCAGAATTATTGTGGATACTGGCGATTGGGATGCCACACTGTGTACAAATTCGCCTGGACAATCAGGGAATCCAGACAATCCAAATTATCACAATTTATTCGATTTGTGGGCAAATGATCGCTATTTTCCTTTGTTTTTCTCAAAAAACAAGGTACAATCGGTCACAAAAGAAACGTTGCTTTTGAAGCCTGTCAATAAATAAAAGTATTTAAGTTTATAAGTAAAGGCGTATGTACTCAAATAAGTACATACGCCTTTACTTATTTTTATACTTATGAAATAAACTTTACAACATCTACTCTTGCTAAATTATGGTTTAAACATTGCCATGTATCACCCCCATTTTCAGATACATATAGGTTGCCTGTTGTCGTCCCAAACGCTAAAATTTCACCTAAAATATCGAGTGCGTGCCGAAAAACAATGTCAAAACAATGATCTTGAGGCAACCCTTTCCACAATGGATGCCACGTTTCTCCCCCATCCTCAGTGCGACATACACAAAGAGCGAGATTATGGGGCACGCGCATTTCATCACTTTGCGCAGGAATAACCCACGCACGAAGCGGATTTTGATAATCAATGGCTAAAGCAAAACCGTAATGCGCTATGCCGTTTTTATCTGACACATCTTCCCAATTTTTACCTCTATCTATTGACCGAAAAATGCCACAATGATTTTGTTGCCATAATACCGAGGGGTCGCTTGCACAGGCTAAAAGTATGTGCGGATCATGCCCCACTGCAACATCGGGATTTGGCAAATAAGTGGCTTTTAGACCCGTATTGCGCGGAAACCACGTTTTTCCAGCGTCTTTTGTTTCAAAAATACCCGCACAACTGACAGCAATGTAAACATGGTCACTGTCATTTGGGTCAACAACAATGGAATGAATAAAAGGCTCATCTTTCCCCGCACCGAACCAGAGCGCGCTTCGAGAAGGGTGAAACCACAAACTTTCAACCAAATACCAAGTATCGCCATTGTCTTTTGAATGAAATAAACCACCTGGTTCAGTGCCTAACCACAATTCTTTGGGTTTGTCTGCACCCGCTTGAGCCAAGCACCAAATACCTTTTAATGCTGCTTGTTTGCCATTTTTGAGCAACGCTACTGAGGGGTATTTTGGCGCAGCAACCATTTCCCAAGTCTGACCTTCATCGGTCGAACGGTGCAGTTTTTGTCCCCAATGCCGATGCGCAATGCCCACCCACCATGTTTGAGTACGCACATCTACATAGACCATCGAAACTGGAAATCCAGTGAAATGTACGGCTGCTATCTGCCAGACGTTGTTTTTTTTTGTATAAACAACTAAACCTTTTGCTGTTCCGAGTAATAATTTCAAATTAAATTGATGGTTGTGTCAAACTAAAAAAATAATTAATTACTTATTTAAGTAAAAAATAAGTAATTGAAAATCAATGATTTATCCACCTGACAAGGCTTGAAAAACCAAAATTTCGTCACCCGCTACCACCCTATCCGTTAATGTTTCGCGGTCAACAAGCATTTTGTCGCCGATGAAAATATTGATATGCTGTCTTAGTGCCCCATGTTCATCTATAAGAAAATCGGTTAAACCTGCGTGTTTATTTTCGAGCAAAACCAATATTTCAGAAACAGAGTTGCCTTCCAACTCAACAGATTCAAGCGTTGGATAAAATCGTTTTAATGCCGATGTAAAATTAACTTTTACCATATTTATGCCTGTGTTTGAAAAAACGTTTGTGCGGCGTCCCAACTCAAAGTAGCGCAATTTAGGCGTTCAGGAAATTGACGGACCGCTAAAAAAGCTTTCCAGTCTTCAGAAATATGCCCATGCCCCCCCTCAGTATTTGCGCCGTTTAACGCATCAAAATACGTTTTTATGAGTTCTAAAACACTTTTCAAAGGCATATTTTGAATTTTTTGAACCAAAACAGATGTCGCCGCTTTCGAGATAGCACAACCATAACCATGAAAAGTCGCTTTTCGAACGCTCCCATCTTCAATATCTAAAAACAATTTGAATTTATCGCCACACAAAGGATTATAGGCATCTACAATATGTTGTGCGGATACGCTCTTTTCAAAAAAGCAGGGTTCTCTATTGTGTTGCAAAATAACTTCGTCGTACAATTGCGCCAAAGAATTTTCTGTATTGACCATTTTTCAACTTTTTTTCTATTTACGTTTAGGCTAACACGAATTTCACAAATTACACGAATTTCACAAATTTATTTTGCCTCATTACATAATAGAAAAAAAATTCGTGTAATTCGTGTAATTCGTGTTAGAAAAAATAAAAAAATTCGCCTTAGCCGAAACATCTACTCATAAGAATGTGAAAGTTACCTTTTTTGTTTGGTTGATTTCATCAAAAACAAAAGAAATTAATCCTTAAATACGTGTATAAGTACATACGTAAAAAATGATTGCATGAAAAAATGATTTAAGCACATACGTAAAACCTCAAATACTTTTCTCAATTTAGCGGCTAAGAAAAGGGATTAAATAAGTATTTGATTATTTAAGTAAATAATTATATACTTATTTCTAATTTATTCACTTGATAATCAATTAGTTAAACCATGGTTATTTCTATTACAAACATGAAAGGTGGGGTAGGGAAGAGTACCATCACTCAAAATCTTGCCGTTTGTTTCGCGCACAAAGGTTATACAACCTGCATCGTTGACACGGATTTTGAACTTCAAACCTCAACAAAATGGGCGGCTGAACGTCCCGATGATTTGCCTTCGGTGCCAACTTATGCCGTCAAAAATGACGAATTGTCGAAACGTGTCGTCGCTCTAAAAAAGGATTTTGACATCGTTATCATTGATGGTACACCCGCACTTTTTGAATTATCCACTCGTGCTATCATCTTAAGCGACATTGTGATTCTGCCCATTTTGCCCAGTATTGCCGACATTTGGACACTTGAAAAATTCATGTCAGGTTATGAAGAAGCCCGTTCAGCTAAAGAAAGTATGGGGGCAACGGTGAAAGCCTACATATTGCTGAACAAGTTCAATGATAACTTGAATTTGGACAAAGAAGCGGTGGAGGTACTGAGGGGGTTCGAAATTCCTGTTTTGACGGCAAATTTAGCCACCAGAATTGCCTATCGTGAGGTCATGCCGCAGGGTCGAGGTGTGATTGAATACCGTGACAAAAAAGCAAAAGACGAAATGTCTGATGTTGCAGACGAAATTGAAAATATTATCAAAAAAATATAGTTTTTGATATTGAAAAGTAAAAACTTATTTACTTTTGTAAGTACATAAGTAAAAACGTAAACACTTATTTAAATAATTTCTCTAAAAAGTAAAATTATGGCAAAAAAAAGTTTATTATCTGGCAAACTGCAAAGCGAGAAAGCGAAAGCCGCCACTGAATTGTCGCCCGAACAAGTTGAACAAGCCTTTCAACTATTGACCAACAGTAAAGCCATCCCCTCAGTACACGAGCCGCTTGTGGTAGCTGAAAAAGCCCTCGAAGAACCTAAAACACGGATGTCCATTGATATTCCCAAAGATATGCACCGGAAATTGAAGAAAAAAATCGTGGATACAGAGCAAACCATCATGCAATACGTCGTTGCCTTGATAGATAAGGACTTACAAGATGGTTAATAGGTATCATTCCTTTATTTTCAGCCCTTTTATCCAACATCCCGTCACATTGACTGCACATGACTAAAACGTTGGGGTCAATGCCATTAAAAGCCTGCCGCGCAAAAAAACATACAAAGTATTTACTTTTTTAAGTATCTAAGTAAATACTTAAATACTTTTATTTCAAAAATAAACAACAACAAATAACACATTTGTTTGTAATTATTTTTAAACTGCCTTTTCTTTATTGTTTCAGAAAATTGAAGAATGACATAAACAGTTGATATTCAATACTTATTTCGTCTTATTATACCAAATTTAGGGGTCAAGTATAACGTATTTAGGGGTTATCTATTACAAATTTAGGGGTCATCTATACCAAATTTAGGGGTCAAGTATAACAAATTTAGTACCCCTAAATTTGTTATTTTAAGAGTAAACATTATTTTTGCACCTATAACGAATTTAGGGTTTTCCAACCATAACAAATTTAGGGTTTTATTTTTTGAACTATAACAAATTTAGGGGCATGACAAAAGTCGTTGTAAGAAAAAGAAAGCGAAATGACCGCGTAAAACTCATCAAAAAGTCCAACGATTTGGTAGAAGCGCGTTACAAATTTGACATTTGGGAGATGCGCGTATTTAGCAAAATGATAACGATGATTGAGATAGATGACGGTGATTTTAAGGATTACAAAATCTATTTAAAAGAGTTTATCAAGGATTACTCGCTTGAAAATGATAAAAACTCGTACCGTTTTTTGCGTGAAGGCGCGGAAAAACTGCTGCGGAAAATCGTGACGATTATCAATAAAACGGAAGTCAAATCGGCTCAAAAATTCCAAACGCCTGTTGTTGCGGGTCTGCGGACATCGATGTATGACGACGATGGTAAGTTCATTCAAGTCTCATTTCACCCCGAAATGAAGCCTTATTTGTTGGAATTGAAAGAGCGATTCTTGGTGTATGATGTGCGAAATATTCTAAAATTGCCGAGCACTTATTCGATCCGTATTTATGAATTGTTGAAACAATATGAAAAATTGCGGACACGGACATTTGATGTCAGCGAGTTGAAAGAAATTTTAGGCATTAATAAAGAGTATAAATTGTACGCCAATTTTAAGCAAAGGGTGGTGGACAAAGCGCAAAAAGATTTGGAAGAATTTACCGATATTCGGTTTGTTTATGAAGAAATTAAGGACGGTAAAGCGGTTGTGACGCTGGTTTTTCACATTGAATCGAATGCACCCGCCAAGTTAATCAAAGCCAAAAAGCCAAAAATTCAAACAGAAATTGATTTTAACACGCCCTCAGCACACAGCAACGGGGTTATGAATAATGGGGTATCGCACAGAAATAGGGCAGTTGAAACCGTTGAATTTGAAGAGGTGCGCACCAACCCTGTCTTGTTTGAAGAGATTTTTCCGATGGTACAAGGGTGGGGGATAAGCCGCGAAGTGCTGCAATTACTCATCGAAACACAGCCCGAAGATGCCATCCGAAATGGCTTAGGTTATACGCTTTGGGAAGAAAAAGGGGGTAAAATTAAAGAAAATGCGGCGGGTTTTTTCATCAATGCCGTCAAAAATCGCTATTCGAGCAAGGCGTTTGAAGTAGAAAGACGGCAACGCGAGCGCAAAGAAATAGACCGAAAAAAATTGAATCTTAAAAAGCAATTAGAGGAATTGTCTGCCGATTATAGCGGTCGCGTCAATGAAATTATTAGAGAAATAACGGTTGAAAATCCCGATACGACGACGGCGGCGATAGAAATCGTGAATGAAGAAAACAAAAGCTATTTTGGTCTGAAAGGGGTTATCCCTACCAAACTGACCGTCGAAGATTACCGGCGCGACCCGATACTGAGGGGTATGGTTATTCAAACAATTAAGCGGCAACATGTCGAAAAATTTTCCTTTTTAGAAGAAGACTACCGAAAATGTGTCGCAGAAATCAATGCTTTAATTAAAGCATTAGATAAGGAAGTCATTAAGTAAGTTTTTACTTGTATAAGTTAATGCGTAAATACTTATTTACTCGTTTACTTAAATGATGTGTATTGGTTGATATAAACAAAGAAAAAAAGACCATTTAAGCCTAAAATTAAGGTTTAAAAAAGGGACTATGAACAATTTTTATAAAAAAAGCGGCTGAATACTGAGGGGTATCCGACCGCTTTTTTATTTCTTTACAATTTTTATGAATATCGAAAACATAATATCCAACGTATGAAGGTTTATAAATTAGAAGATGGCATTGTTGTAGAATCGGATCAAGACGGTTTATTCTACTTTTTTTATCATTCAAATTGGGATGATTTTGTCAATCGTGATAACTTGTATTATTGGTTGATGGAACAAATTAAGTTGCAACAGCCCTTAGATAAGACATGGTTTTCAGAACAAAAAGTGATTGCACCGATTCAAAGTCAAGAGATTTGGGCGGCAGGAGTCACCTATTTGCGCAGTAAAGTAGCGCGAATGGAGGAATCGAAAGCGTCGGGCGGTGATACTTTTTATGATAAAGTGTATGATGCGGATCGTCCCGAGATTTTCTTCAAGGGCACCGCTAATCGGGCTGTGGGTACAAATGGATTTGTAAATATCCGCAAAGACTCGACATGGGATGTACCCGAACCAGAATTGACGCTGTTTGTTACATCTAACAACAAAATTGTCGGCTATACCATCGGTAATGATATGAGTTCAAGGAGTATTGAGGGTGAAAATCCGTTGTATTTGCCACAAGCAAAGGTGTATGACAAGTGCGCCGGTTTGGGTCCGTGTCTGTTTGTGCCAGAAAAACCGATTGACCCAGATACCAAAATACGGCTTGAGATACATAGAGGTGGCAATGTGGTTTTTGAAGGGGAAACGCATATTTCGCAAATGAAACGCAGCCATCCTGATTTAGTCGAATATTTGACGCGTGAATGTTCGTTTCCGCAAGGTGTTTTCTTGATGACAGGCACTTGTATCGTACCTGATTATCCATTTACACTACAGGCAGGTGATGAGATTCTCATTGAAATTGATTTTATCGGTATTTTGAAAAATACTGTAAGTGGATAAGTAAAAAAGTAAACTATTATCTACTTATCTACGTGTTTACGTATTCGCGTATCTACGTTTTTGAATAAATAAATTAAAACAGAACTATATACTTTATGGTACTTTATGGTACTTTATGGTACATGTATCCATTGCCTCCATCTTTAGATGGAGAAAAAAATAAACACAAACAGCTTTAATTATAGCCCTCCATCTGAAGATGGAGGCAATGGATACATGTACCATAAAATTATAGCCCTCTGAAGATGGAGGCAATGGATACATGTACCATAAAATTATAGCCCTCCCTCTGAAGATGGAGGCAATGGATACATGTACCATAAAGTATATAATTCCGAATTAAAATCAATTTAATTATAGCCCTCCCTGAAGATGGAGGCAATGGATACATGTACCATAAAGTATATAATTCCGAATTAAAATCAATTTAATTTATACGCATTTAATTGATTAACAACTAATTAAATATTAAATTATAACCACTGTAAAGTAATATAATATTCAAAAATAAACTAAAATTAACTTTTTATAAGATTCATCATTCATCATTCACCATTATACAATAAATTATGATTTCAGGAAAACAATTGATAGGCAAAAGCCAATCGGGTAGGGGTAAGGAACAATTTTCTGCATTCAATCCAAAAACCAATGAACCATTGGATGCGGTTTTTTATGAAGCCACAAATGCAGAAATAGGGCGTGCGGTTTTATTGGCAGAACAGGCTTTTGATATATATCGCCAAAAATCGGATATAGCACGTGCTGTTTTTTTAGAATCAATAGCCGAAGAAATAGGCAACTTAGGCGATGCGTTGATACATACAGCGATGTCCGAAACGGGATTGCCCGAAGCCCGTTTGCAAGGTGAACGCGGCAGAACGATGGGACAATTGCGCCTTTTTGCCCAATTACTGAGGGGTGGCGAATGGGTGAATGCCCGTATTGACCGTGCACAACCTGATAGAAAACCATTGCCAAAAGCGGACATTCGGCAGATGCAAATGCCGTTGGGCGTTGTGGGCGTGTTTGGTGCGAGTAATTTTCCATTGGCATTTTCGACGGCAGGAGGCGATACGGTTTCAGCTTTGGCAGCGGGCTGTCCCGTTGTGTTTAAGGCTCATCCTGCGCATCCATCAACGTGCGAATTAGTAGGACAAGCGATTTTGAAAGCCGTTAAAAAGTGCAAAATGCCCAATGGCGTTTTTTCGCTCGTGCAGGGTGCGTCGAATAGGGTAGGGAAGGCGTTGGTGCAACACCCCTCCCTAAAAGCAGTGGGTTTCACGGGTTCATTTCGGGGCGGAAAGGCGTTGTTCGATATTGCGGCGAAACGTCCCGAGCCAATTCCAGTGTATGCGGAGATGGGGAGTACCAATCCTGTGTTCTTTTTACCTCGTATTTTGAAAGAAAAAAGAGAAGCCATTGCGGCGGGTTTGGCACAGTCTGTTACCCTCGGCGGTGGTCAATTTTGTACAAATCCGGGCGTATTTGTTGTTCAAAATGAAGAAAATACTGAGGGGGTCTTTCAAGCGATTGCACAACAATTGGGTCAATTGCCCAATGCGACAATGTTGACGCAAGGCATTCAAAAAGCCTATATCGCGGGGATTTTACATCAAAGGCATACAGAAGGTGCAACAGCTTTGACGGATTTTGTGGGCGATGCGGCTCAACCACATTTATTGAAAACAACGGTGGCAACGACGCTTAAAAATCCTGACATTTTGGAAGAAGTTTTTGGTCCTTCAACCGTTGGTGTTGTTGCAAAAGACAAAGAAGAAGTGTTGACGTTTGCAAGAAACCTTAAAGGACATTTGACCGCAACGATTTACGGCACAGACGAAGATTTGGCAGAATATGCTGCATTAATACCAATTTTGACCACAAAAGTAGGGCGTTTACTCTTCAATGGTTATCCAACGGGCGTGGAAGTCACTTCGGCAATGGTGCATGGCGGTCCTTATCCAGCAACCAGTGCGCCTCAAAGTACCTCTATTGGCACAGGTGCGATTTATCGGTTTACACGTCCTGTTTGTTTCCAAGATTGTCCCGATGCGGCTTTGCCTGATGCTTTAAAAGAGGATAATCCATTGAGTATTGGTCGTTTGATTGATGGTTTGTATGTTAAGGAGTAACAAACATAAACATCATTAAATTAAATTAAAATCTATTTTTTTTGAGTCCCGAATTTTACTGGAAGAACGGTATTACGCAATTCGCCAAAGTCTATTCTAATACCATTTTTTTCTGCAAAACCTTTGATAATAACCGTATCACCGTCTTCTACAAATGTGCGTTTTTCGTCATTGGGTAAAATAATGGGGTTTTTACCGCCCCATGTCAACTCCAATAAAGAGCCAAAACTAGGCGGTTCTTTGCCTGAAATCGTACCTGAAGCGAGGACATCACCCACATTCAAATTACAACCATTGATGGTATGATGTGCTATTTGTTGAGCAACAGTCCAATACATATTTTTGAAATTGGATTGACAAATAATACCCCCCTCAGTAAATGTCCGATTTCGGGTTTCCGATTTCGGAATGAGTGTAACTTCTAACTGAACATCAAAATTTTGACGATTTTTCTGTTGTAAATAAGGCAAAACGCTTGGATTTTGCGGTTCAGCAGATACTCTAAAGGGTTCAAGTGCTTCAATCGTGACGACCCATGGCGACACAGACGAAAAGAAATTTTTACCCAAAAAAGGTCCTAACGGCACATATTCCCAACGCTGAATATCTCGGGCTGACCAATCATTGAACAGCAAAAAACCAAAGACGTATTCTTCCGCTTCATGGACATCAATCGCTTGTCCAATCGGATTGCTTTTGCCGATGATGGTTGCCATTTCTAATTCAATATCAAGGCGTTTTGTCGCAGAAAAAATAGGCAACGTTGTATCCGATGAATTGACTTGCCCTTTTGGACGATGAAAATTTGTACCCGACACAAAGATTGAACTTGCGCGTCCATGATACGCAACAGGCATGTGTTTCCAATTGGGCAGCAAAGCATTTTGAGGGTCTCGGAACATCATACCGACATTGGTGGCATGTTGTTCGGAGGAATAAAAATCGGTGTAATCACCAATTTTGATGGGTAAATGCAGTTTTACACTGTTTTTAGGGTGAAATACTGAGGGGGGTAAAAGTTTTGAGTTTTGAGTTTTGGGTTTTGAGTTATCTAAAATCTCTTGTAAACGCTGCCGAACCCCATTGGTTTTGGCTTTGCCTAAACTTATGAAATCATTCAAAAAATCATTTTTGAAAACAGATTTTTTGATTTTTAAATCTTTAAAATAGCCCAATTGAGCCAATGCGTATAAATCCACAACGTGGTCGTTGAGGATGGTTGCCAAGCGTTTTTTCTTGTTTTTCCTTGAAAAAATGCCGAAAGGGATGTTATGAATGGTAAAATCTGAGTGTTTGTTCATAAAAATGGCTTGAAGTGATGTAACAAATGGCTTCTGATTTCTGACTAATCATCCAATAGGTCAATATGCTGTTCATTTCGCAAAATTTTGAAAATAAATTGAAAACTAATACTCCAAAAGATGCTGTTAAAAAGAAGAAACCATAAGGAATCTTGATTAGTAAAATAGCCAAAAGGGAAAAGAATTAAATGCTTAACGAACAATTGAGAAGGCGTTTTTATCCCATAACTAAAACAATAAATCATTCCTATAAAAGATAATAGGCAGTAAATAGCGAGAATAACAATGTTTTTAACGATGAATTTAAGCATTTTTTATTGATTTTATTCATTCCAACCACGACTGATAATATTTCCCATCATCAATCCCCAAAGCGGCTTCCGTTATACTGAGGGGTCTAAAAGTGTCAATCATCACCGCCAGTTCTTCGGTTTTGGTTTGACCGATGCTGCGTTCATAAGCGCCAGGCGCGGGTCCGTGTGGGATGCCGCTTGGGTGAAGCGTGATGTATCCTTGTTCAATATTGTTGCGGCTCATAAAATCGCCGTCCACGTAGTAAATCATTTCGTCGCTGTCAATATTCGAGTGGTTGTAAGGCGCGGGAATACTGAGGGGGTGGTAATCATAGAGACGTGGACAAAACGAACAGACGACAAACGCCTTTGTCTCAAAGGTTTGATGCACAGGCGGCGGCTGATGCACACGTCCTGTTAAGGGTTCAAAATTGTGAATCGAAAAGCCATAAGGATAGTTATAACCGTCCCAACCGACGACATCAAAAGGGTGCGTTGGGTACAATATTTCGTACAAAACGCCTTGTTTTTTTATTTTTATGATGAAATGTCCCTTTTCGTCATGGGTTTCGAGGTCTTGTGGCAGTTTAAAATCACGTTCACAAAAAGGTGAATGTTCGAGCAATTGACCAAACCCATTGCGGTATCGTTTGGGGGTATAAATAGGATGAAAAGACTCGGCATAGAGCAATCGGTTGTCTTCGGTATCAAACGAAATTTGATAAATCATGCCGCGGGGAATGATGAGATAATCGCCGTATTCAAAGGGAATATTGCCCAATTGTGTCCGCAAAGTGCCTGAACCACGATGCACAAAAAGCATTTCATCGGCATCAGCATTTTTAAAAAAATAGTCTGTGAGCGATTGTTGAGGCGCAGCTAAACCGATGTGAATGTCTGAATTGACCAAAAGTGGCGTTCGGCTGTCCAAATAATCATCTTGCGACGGCACATTAAAACCTTTGAGCAAACGCGCTTTTATGTTTTTTGGCACAGCAATTTTAGGCGCAACATCGGTCTCTGACAACACTTCTTTGACCATTGTCGGACGATGCACTTGATACAGCAGTGTTGACATCCCATCAAAACCGATAGTGCCAAATAGTTGCTCGTAAAAAATCTTCCCGTTCCCGCTTTTATCGGGATTTCCTTCGTCAACAGTGTGTCTAAACTGCGTGTGGCGTTTGGGCGGTATTTTGCCCAATTTGTGATAGATAGGCATGTTATAATTATGGTTTTATTTTTTTCTAACACGAATTAATCTTTTACAAATCGTTTTCTAAAATCTAAAGGGCTTTGGTTTTTTAACAAACGAAACGACCGATTGAAATTAGAGATATTATGAAAACCACAATCGGCTGCAATGTGTTGAATGCTTTTTTTGTTTTCTATCAATAAATGACAAGCAAAACTGATACGCACCTCGGTCAAAAACTGAATATACGTCTTGCGCGTACGGTTTTTGAAATATTTACAAAAATTGGATACTGACATATTGACGATATTCGCCACATCTTCAATCAATATTTTTTCTTTATAATTGGACAAAGTGAACTCATAAATTTCATTGATTTTAGCCGATTCATAGCGATGATAAGAATCCAAAAAATTCTCACTACTTAGATAAGTGATGTCATCTGAGTGCGCAATTTCATCCAATATTTGTAATAAAAATGTAATGCGACCAACACCTTTCTCATTGATAATCAATTGGTTTAGTAGTTGAGCGACTTTATCTTTTGTCTTGCCTGTAATGTGCAAACCCCTTTTGGCGCGTTCAAAAAGAGCTTTGATATTTTCCATTTCTTTCAAGTGTAGAAAGTCTTTGCCAAAACATTCGGGCAAAAACTGAACGACTTGTGAGCCAACACGCAGTTCTGAATCGGCTTGAAAATAGTCGGGGTTATTTTTCAAAACATGCGGCAAATTTGACCCAATCAGTATCAAATCGCCTGGACTAAAAGGCTCAATACTGTCTCCAACAAACCGCATACCCGTACTTTCGGTAATGTGAGACAACTCTAATTCGGGATGAAAATGCCATTTATTATAAAAATTAGGCAAGTCATCAACACGTGTGGCGTATGAATAATTTAATGACGGATTGATTTTGCGGAAAATAGCTTGCATGATAGTTATGATATAAATGATAAGATTACCTCAAAAGTAAATGAATATTGATAAAATATCATCAAAAATTGATAAAATATCATTAAAAATACATAAAGTCTGTGCGTAGCTTTGTCATACAATTTTTAAGAATAAATGAACGAGTTAGTTACAAATTTTATACATTCTTGTTGTTAACCTTGCCTTCTATTGTGATGGCAAGGTTGTTTTTTGATTTTATATTCAATATTAAAATACATTTTTTATGCAACACAAAGTCTTAAAAATTAATCCGTCTGATAATGTCATCGTCGCGCTACGCAATTTAGAAGCAAGCGAAAACATCGCTTTTGAAGGCGAAAACTACATTTTGCCAAAGGCAATCAAAGCAAAACACAAATTCGTAACGCAAGATTTAGAGGTGGGCGATTATGTGACGATGTACGGTGTTTTGGTCGGCAAAGTCACTCAACCGATTAAACGCGGTGAGCAGATTACCACCGACAACTTAAAACACGAGTCTGAAGCGTATTCAACGGCAAAAAGGCAACCCCTCAGTACTTGGCAAGCGCCCGACATCAAAAAGTATGAAAATCGGACATTTATGGGCTATCCGCGCTCGGATGGACAGGTTGGCACTGCCAATTATTGGCTCGTTATTCCTTTAGTTTTTTGCGAAAATAAGAACATTCTCAAACTGAAAGAAGCATTCGATAAGTCGTTGGGTTATGCGTTTCCTGATACATATTTGAAGCAAGTTCAAGATTTAGTAGAATTGGACAAAGCTGGAAAAGCGGATGAAATCGGCAATTATGAAGCGCAAAATGTGGCTAAAAGCAAGCAAAAATCGCCTTATTTTAAGAATATTGATGGTGTAAAATTCCTCACGCATGAGATGGGTTGCGGCGGTATCAATTCTGATCAAGAGCGTTTGGCGGCTTTGTTTGCGGCTTATGCCAACAATGCGAATGTGGTCGGCATGACGGTATTGAGTTTGGGTTGTCAAAAAACGCAATACACTGATTTGATGAATGAAATTGAAGCGAGAAACCCTCATTTTGATAAAAAAATACTCTATTTTAATCAACAATCCTACGGAACGGAGTTTGAAATGATGTCAGCAGCGATTAAAGAAACGTTTTTCGCATTGACCGAAGCCAATAAACAAGAACGCCAACCGGCACCGCTTTCTAAATTGAGCATCGGTTTGAAATGCGGCGGTTCTGATGGTTTTTCTGGCATTTCTGCCAATCCTGTTTTGGGTCATTTGTCAGATTTGGTTGTCGCGTTGAAAGGAAAAACCTATTTGGCAGAATTTCCTGAACTCTGCGGTGTCGAACAAGAACTCATAAATCGTTGTGTATCAATCGATAAGGCTGAAAAATTTGAGTACTTAATGCGGTCATATTCCAATCAAGCGGCGGCACAAGGCGCGAGTTTCGACATGAACCCCTCAGTAGGCAACATCAAAGACGGCTTGATTACGGACGCGATTAAGTCAGCAGGTGCAGCTAAAAAAGGGGGGACGGCACCCATTGTTGATGTCTTGAAATATACTGAAATCGGTAAAGAACCCGGTTTGCACTTAGTTTGTACGCCAGGAAATGATGTGTTGGCAACGACAGGACAAGCGGCAGCAGGGGCGACAATCATCCTTTTCACAACAGGTTTGGGTACACCGACAGGCAACCCCGTTGCAGCGATGGTAAAGGTGGCAACGAATACGATTTTAGCGCATAAAATGCCTGATATCATTGATTTCAACTGCGGCGAAATCATTACAGGCGAAAAAACGGTAGAAGAAACAGCGGAGGCATTGCTGGATTATTGCATTGATTTGGCAAGCGGCAAGTTCCAAACGAAGGCGCAAATACTGGGGCAAGACGACTGGATTCCTTGGCAGACGGGGATTAATTTGTAGATTGCAGACACGAATTTCACCGATTATGCGAATAATATTAATTGTTCAATTCGTGTCAACCCCCCTCAGTAAAATTATAACAATCCGTTTAAATTAGTGATAAATGTTCAGTTTAAAAAACAAAATAGCCGTCGTCACAGGCGGCGGAAGCGGTATAGGTCGAGCGATTTCGACCTTATTTGCGCGACAAGGTGCAACTGTTCATATCCTCGAATTGAATGAAAATGCCGCAAAAGAGGCTGTTGAACAGATTCATACTGAGGGGGGGCAAGCGACCGCACATGCTTGTAATGTAGCGAATCAAAGCGATGTGAAAGCCGTTTTTGATAACATCGGCAAAGTCGATATTTTGGTCAATAATGCAGGGATTGCGCATATTGGCAATATCGAAAACACGTCCGAAGCGGATTTTGACCGTATTTATGCCGTCAATATTAAAGGCGTTTTCAACTGTATGCAAGCGGCGATACCGCAGATGCGGGCAAATGGCAGTGGTGTTATTTTGAATATGGCTTCGGTCGCAGCATTGGTTGGTTTGAATGACCGTTTGGCGTATTCTATGTCAAAAGGGGCTGTTTTGTCTATGACAATGGCTATGGCAAAAGACTATATTCATCAGAATATTCGCTGCAATACAATTTCTCCTGCGCGGGTTCATACACCATTTGTGGATGGTTTTTTAGCAAAAAACTATCCTGGTCGTGAGGCAGAAATGTTTGAAAAACTATCAAAAACACAACCCATTGGGCGCATGGGCAAACCCGAAGAAATTGCTAACTTGGCGTTGTTTTTATGCTCCGACGAAGCGGGTTTTATAACAGGTTGCGATTATCCGATTGATGGCGGGTTTGTAAAATTAAATACTTAATTGGCTCTGTGACAATTTTAGCGGCAACTAATTTTTGAACGCAAAACATCTTGCTCTAAAGTGTTCAAAATTAGTCATATTAAAGGTGAATCTTTT
>JAYTUQ010000261.1:0-5819 GCA_043744455.1 Saprospiraceae bacterium
CTCATATTTGCTTTTGCAATGAAATTTATTAATTAATCAAGCAAAAACAAGCCCTATGAGAAAAGCGAATATTCAATTCGACAACGCAAGGCTTCAGGTCTCTTCGGACATCCTACGCGCCTTAGCACATCCATTGAGGATGAAGATTCTTGAGTTCATTGATAAGAACAAAACGATTAACGTGAACAAAATTTACAACACGTTGAAGTTAGAGCAGTCCATCACAAGTCAGCATCTAAAAATTCTTCGTGCGTCAGGTTTAGTTCATACGCATCGTGAAGGAAAATTCATTCATTACACGATTGACTACCCAAAACTCGTCCTAGCTATGAATGCTATCGGCATTTTTTTGGGCAAAGAACGTGAGCAATAAGTTATAATTCCAACACCTCTTTGAACATAGAAAAGCCATGTATTGCGGTACATGGCTTTTTTTATTTTTAGACTGAAAAGGCATTCAGTATTTTGAAAGTTTCTCCGTTCCATTCCCCAAAAACAGAAATAAAATGCCCACCACTCATTCCCATCATCTGCCACAATCTACTTTCATCCCCCTCAGTATAAATGTACTTTTTTTCTTTATCAACGAGTAAAAATTTATTTCTAAAGAAAATAGGCTTTATGGCGGTCAATAAGACTGGGAATTGAGGTAGCCAAGGGCTGAGAGCGCGTACATCGGAATAGGCTATAAGAAACGCTTCTATCGTTTCAAAGCCATTGATATAGGTGAAAAGAGGTACAGCATCGAGGGACTTGAAAGTAACGCGTAAAGGATAAGCGGCGGGATAATAAACCGCCTCACCCGCATAAGCTATATCTTTGAGCCACAAAGTCGTAAAATCGCTTGACCCGAAAGTATATTCCAATAAAAGGATAATTTTTTGAGTCGCTTCACCTATAAACCATGTCCGACGGCTTGTCAAATTATTGACTTCTGCTGTCGTGATTTGTCCTAAAACAAGCCAAACGTCTTGAATACCGAGTTGTTGAATAAGATCGCTTGTACGCATTGTAACGCCTGCTTGTGCGAGTAATTCATCTTGAAAGGATTCACCAAGTTGGTTAAAGTGATGGAATGCTTTTGAAAAAATAAATAATTCACCCCATTCATTCAATATTTTTTCATGCCATGTATCCTGAAATTGTTCCCGAAAAGATGCCCAACAACGGATACGTTTCGCAATGCTGCCAAATTGCGCATCCACCATACGAGCTGCAAATTCCTCAAAATATGTCACCATTGCACCACCACGCACGGGGCGTGACTGAGGGGGAGCTAAATCGAGTTCAACCAAACCAGCTCGAATGAGGTCGAGTAAACGGCTTTGCAATTCGGCATTACCCGCTTGCATGGCGACAAAACGCTCTGGACTGACCTTTTCTTTTTCCATGAAAAACAATTCAAACGCTCAATTTCCTAATTCTTGCTTAAATTTTACAATCATTTTGCGGATTCCTTTTTGGATGTCTCCATAAGGCAACGGCTCTTTGGCGGTGTAAATAACCATAAAAGCGTATTGTTTTTCTGAAAATTCTGTATTGTTTAGCAAAAAAAGATACAACTCATGTTTTTGTAAGCGGTAAGCCTCACGAATACGACGACGCAAGAGATTGCGGTCAACAGCGTGTTTGAAGCTTTTTTTTGGTACAGTTAGAGAAAACTTTATGGGAGAAAAATCGGTCAAAGATACCGATTTAGGGTCGGCGGCGATTTCCATATATACCAATCGCAAAGGATAACAACTGAACGATTGCCCTTTTTTGAAGAGTAAAGAAATGACTTTTTCACTTTTAAGTCGTTCAGTACGATGGAAACGGAAATCCATTTTTTTAGTTATAAATGATGCGTTTTGAATGATGAATGAGATTTTAGGCAACATTCATCATTCAATAGTCATCATTATTTCAAGCGTTTTTCGTCAGAAACTGTTAGTTTCCACCGACCTTGAGCGCGGCGGCGAGCCAACACTTTACGACCGTTTTTAGATTCCATACGAGTACGGAAGCCGTGCTTGTTTGCACGTTTGCGGCGTGATGGTTGAAATGTTCTTTTCATCGTATTTCGATTTTAATTTTTAAACTTGCGAATGAATTACATCGTTTTTCGAAAGGTCGTCGAAAAAGCGGTGCAAATGTAGAATTTTATCATCGGAAAGACAAACGATTTTCAAAAAAATGAGAAAAAACTCACTATGCTTATTTTCGCGCATTACTTTTTTGTCTGCTATGCTGTTTTTAGGACAAAACTGCCAAACCAAACCACGCGAAGTCTCTATGGCTTTCTATCATTGGAAAACAACCGTTGACACAAGTGATTTTAAAAATATTAAAAACGAAAAAATCTATGCGCGTTTATTTGATGTGGATTGGGATGAAGCAGCAAAAATGCCTAAACCGCTTGCTGAACTACAGGGCATTGCACAATTTAAAAATTTAAAAAAAATAATACCTGTTGTTTTTATAACAAATAAAACATTCATTCAAATCATTGAAAATCAAATAGATATCTTGGTTTTACATATTTTTGATAAAATTAAAAAAAATACTGAGGGGGTCGATTTTGACGAAATTCAATTCGATTGTGATTGGACGGCGACGACTCGTGAACGGTATTTTTATTTTTTAAAAAAAGCAAAAATCCTGTTTTTAGACAAAAAAATCAGTGCGACAATTCGTTTGCATCAAGTCAAATTCATGGATAAAACAGGTATACCGCCCGTTGATAGAGGTATGTTGATGGCTTATAATATGGGCGATTTGGACGATGTGAAAACAGATAATTCGATTTTAAATATTGAAACTTTAAAAAGTTATTTGAAAAATTTTGACAGTTATCCACTTGAATTGGATGTGGCTCTGCCGATTTTTAGTTGGGGCATCGTGTTTCGAGACGGCGAAGCTGCGAAAATTATCAATAATTTACCCAAAAAAGAGGTGTTGCATACCCCTCAGTATGATGCCCTTTTTCAACAAAAAGGAGACAATCATTTTGTTTTATTAAAAAATCAATACTTCAAAGGCTTGTATTTGTATGAAAATGATGACATTCGCATCGAAGAAGCACCCCTCAGTCATTTGAAGTCAGCAGCTTATTTCTTATCCCAAAATATTAAAAATCAACAACTTACAGTCGCTTTTTATCATTTAGATTCAGCGGCATTGCAACAATATCATTATGAAGATTTGGAAAACATTGTTCACATATTTAGATAATAAACCTCTTTTTTTAAGGAGTCGCAACCTATTAGTCGCTCTTTGTCTGTTGCTTTTTACTGTTTTACCTTTCAAAATTGGTAAATCGGACTGTGGCATCGCTCCACCTGCTCACTATTCGTTTGTACACCTCGATTTGTTGTCTTGGCAATCGGATTACGCACCTTATTTGATGGGCTATCAAGTTATAAATGATATATATGTTTTGCAAAGGCGTAATGCGCAATATGAGGATAATATACTCGAATGGCGCGGTCGGTTTTGCGATATTCCCGACTCTGCGGATGTGGCGCAAATAGTTTATAAAGCGACTGTTGATGAACTGAGTAACCTCCGTGACATCGCCGCTTCGAAAAGAAAGAAAGACGTTTATTATCAACTCGAATCCAATACGTTCGCACAAGTTTTGAAAGAAAATGGCTGTGTCGAGACAATAGATTACTTACTTTATGCCAAAAATTGTGAAAAATATTGCGTAAAAGGAGAGTTATGGGATGAAAATCCGAAAAATACTGCTCAAATGTTTTTCCTCATTAATATAGGACGCACCCAATTCGGTCGGACAAAATCGCCTTTTTTGAAACTGCGTTATACCTACCAAATGTTAAGATTGGCGCATTATGCAAAGGATTATCAAGCCGTGCTGACCATTTGGGACCAAATGATTCCTAAAATTGAACGCATCCAAAGCATGATGAATTACTGGGCATTGGCGCACAAGGCAGGAGCATTAAAAGGACTCGGTCGGCGTGCTGAGGCGGCTTATTTATTCGCTGTGGTGTTTCGATATTGTCCTTCAAAGCGACAGCAGGCGTTTGAAAGTTTTGATATTCGTACCGATGCTGAGTGGCAAGAGTGCCTTAATTATTGTCAAAACGCGCAAGAACGGGCTGCATTATACGCCATTCGGGCGAGCTATGACAAAGCTCACGCGCTTGATGATATGGTTGAACTTTATAAATTAGACGCAAAAAATGAGCATTTGGATATGCTTTTGATACGCGAGACCCTGCGTTTGGAGAAAATTATGCTCGGTTCCGATTATCGGTCAGGGCGTTTGAGTGCCAAAACAGTGCAGGATACGCGCGTATATTTGGGGCGTTTGATGGCGTTTGCTAAGTTTTGTGCTGACCAAAAAGTGGTTAAAAATCCCACTTTGTATCGGACGACTGAAGGGTATTTGAAGCTACTCGACGGCGATTGGAAACGGGCGTTAGCAACGCTTTATGATGCCCGAAAAATTGCAGGCACTGACAAATTAATGATTGAACAAATAGAAAATTATGTCTTGTTGTCACGTATCATGGGTTTACAAATCGCTGATAGTCAAATGGATAGTACTGTTACCATCATTCGAAGCAGTACAGCTTTCGCTTCTGACCCAGATTTTGATCCCCTTTTAAAAGAAAAATTAAGTTCTATTTTTCGACAGAGCGGTAATATAGGTGCTGCGTTTTTAAGTATAAACAGTTTAGGCGATTTAGAAAAAAATCCCACGATGGATTTGGTTGATGATTTAATTCGATTGAGCCAAAAACCTAATAAAACAATGATTGAACGCGAGTTGACGACGGAAGGCGGCAAAACCATAGAACCGCAGTTGTGGGATTTGAAAGGCATGTATTACCTCAGCCGTCTTCAGTTGGAAGCGGCAGCAGAGGCGTTCAATCAAGTACCTCCTGAACGGCGTGTGCGGCGTTATTCGCCTTTTGCCGATCACATTAAGGACTGTATTCGATGTCCGTCAAGCGATACGACGGGTATTGTGGATAAATATACTTTTGTCAGGACATTGCTCGACTTACAATATCGCGCCAATGCTGCCCTCGACCAAGCTGCACCGTATTATTACAAACTCGGTTTGGGTTATTATAACATGACTTATTTTGGCAACAGTAGTGGACTTGCCGATGCTTTTCGGGATTGGCGGTCATGGCAACGCATCAATCAAGGAAAAAATGTTTTTCCAGTAAAAAATAATCCTTTTGGGAATATGGAAGTTTTGGATTGCTCACTTGCAAAACATTATTTTGAGTTGGCACGTCAATTATCTTGGAATAGCGACCGTGAGTTGTCCGCCAGAGCCGCATTTTGGGCAGCTAAATGTGAGCAAAACCTGTTTTTTATCAGTGCGGAAAATCATTATCGAACAGGCAGCAGATTAGCACCCGACTTACCCCCTCAGTATCGGACGTATTTTGAGTTGTTGAAAAACTATTATAGCAATACCGCTTTTTATCAGCAAGCCCGTACGGAGTGTAAATATTTGCGGTTTTATACCGCTAAATAAGGTCTGGTTTTGTGCTATCTTGCAGCCTTTTTTTGGCATTTAACAACAGACAAAATTAATAATGACAATTCTCCAAGCCATTTTAGCCGATTTCGATAGCATTTATCGTTTATATAAAATAGTCGCCGCACAAGGCAATGGTTGGATGAATAAAAATCATAAAGTGAATAGTGAATAATGGATAGCTGAAAATGGAGGCTTCTTAATGACCCATGCATAATTAACTATTGACATAATGACTATTGACATAATGACTATTGACATAATGACTATTGACATAATGACTATTGACATAATGACTATTGACATAATGACT
>JAYTUQ010000262.1:0-59711 GCA_043744455.1 Saprospiraceae bacterium
TTCCAATTTAGAAGATGGATTGAAACCGGGCTTCGGCGGTGCGAAAGATGAAACGGGCTTCGCTTTCGCAGCATTCCAATTTAGAAGATGGATTGAAACGGTTCTACACTTTCACCCTTTGTTCCTGTATGAACAACTTTCGCAGCATTCCAATTTAGAAGATGGATTGAAACAATCATAGGAAATGCAGTTAAAATCAGACTTTTCGCCTTTCGCAGCATTCCAATTTAGAAGATGGATTGAAACATGAATCTACTGAAATTGCGATAAATGTTATATCCCTTTCGCAGCATTCCAATTTAGAAGATGGATTGAAACAGAATTCTGAAAAGAGTGTACGTGGCACACCAAAACCTTTCGCAGCATTCCAATTTAGAAGATGGATTGAAACTCAAATTAAAAGACCATTCTCACGAAGCCTACATATCTTTCGCAGCATTCCAATTTAGAAGATGGATTGAAACATTTCGCTCGTGAGGGCGACAGGTTGACTGACTTTCCTTTCGCAGCATTCCAATTTAGAAGATGGATTGAAACATTGATACCGTTTTCAACTGTCGTGTATTCACACGACCTTTCGCAGCATTCCAATTTAGAAGATGGATTGAAACAATTTGGTGCGCGATAAATATCACGCACCAAAATTACTTTCGCAGCATTCCAATTTAGAAGATGGATTGAAACGCGTTTGGTACACAAGCCTTATATTTTAACAGTACAGCTTTCGCAGCATTCCAATTTAGAAGATGGATTGAAACATGTCGAAATTGAGGTACTGAAAAGGGGTAATTTAACTTTCGCAGCATTCCAATTTAGAAGATGGATTGAAACTAGGATAACTTTTTTAATGCGTTAAAATCATTTTTACTTTCGCAGCATTCCAATTTAGAAGATGGATTGAAACATTAAGCAGATGTGTGATTATGCAATATCAAAGTTTCTTTCGCAGCATTCCAATTTAGAAGATGGATTGAAACTTCTGCTAATATTTTTCGCCTTTCCCCTAAGTTGTCTTTCGCAGCATTCCAATTTAGAAGATGGATTGAAACACACGATTGAATCGCCCCGCCGCTTTAATCTCTTCTCTTTCGCAGCATTCCAATTTAGAAGATGGATTGAAACTCGTATGGTCAAACCGCTTTTAGTACTAGTCAACATGCTGTATAACCCTGAATTTCATTGACATAAAGAAATCATAATCTAAGTCACGCTCCCTTATTTGTTTTTTAGCCAAAGTCAACGGTTCAGTTTTAAGTACTTCGACTTGAAATTCGACATCCATCTCAAGCGGCAATAAGTATTCTTCCGCAGGAATTCATCGCCCGATAAATGAGCATCACTGACAACTCAATGGCAAAGTATCGTTTATTAAAGTTGAAAAGAATTCGTAAAAACAGTACCCCTCAGTATTCATCTATAAAAGCTATAATACTGAGGGGGTTATTTAGGCTTAAATGTGCAATTTAAGCAGTATTGAGTAATGTAATTTGCATATTATTGTTGCCTAACATTAGGAAAACAATTAGGGTGCTGCCTAATTAAAGTTAAGTTTGCTTAAAATTGAACGTAGTATTCACATAAACTTAAAGCACTTTTTGACCTAAATAGCTGTGCCTTGCGCTAATCTTGTATCATTTTTTAATCACTAATCAATCAATAATGAAATTTATTTTAAAAAACGTTCTGATTTTTGCGAGCCTACTGCCTCTCACACCTATTTTGGCGCAGCCCAAAACACAAAATGTCATCGTTGTCACTTTAGACGGTTTCAGATGGCAGGAAGTGTTTCGAGGTATTGACTCAACACTGACTGAAACAAAGGAATTTAACGGCAATACCAAAGCGTTGTACAATCATTTTGGGGCAACAACACCGACCAATCGCCGCGAACGTTTGCTCCCTTTTCTGTGGAAAACTGTTGGTACAAAAGGGCAAATCTGGGGCAATAGAGCATTAGGCAACTTTGTAAATGTGGCAAATCCTTATTGGTTTTCATACCCAGGATATAATGAAATATTTACGGGCTATCCTGACACGGCTGTTAACTCTAACGACAAAAAATTGAATGTCAATGAAAATGTCTTGGCGTTTTTGAATAAACAAAAAGGATTTGAAGGCAAAGTCGCAGCATTCACCTCATGGGATGTTTTTCCTTTTATTTTCAATGAACCACAATCCAAATTTGTTGTCAACAGTGGCTTTGAAAATGTAGAAGGTAATATCAGCGGTGCACAAAGAACCCTAAATGAACTACAACATTTTCAAACACCTTTTTTGGGCGATGTGCGTTTAGACTATTCGACGTACCAGATGGCAAAAGAATATATGCGCCAAAACAAACCCAAAGTGCTATACATAGGTCTTGACGAAACCGATGACCTCGCGCACGAAGGGCATTACGACCTTTATGCCCATGCTGCTCATAAGATTGACACCATGCTCGCCGATTTGTGGCAATATGTGCAAACCACCCCTCAGTATAAAGACAAAACTACGTTGCTGATAACTTGCGACCACGGACGAGGCAACGATGGCAAAGGTGGTTGGCGCGACCACGGCACAAAAACAAAAGACAGCGACCAAATTTGGTTTGCCGTGATGGGTCCCGATACGCGCGCAAAAGGTGAGATGTCGGAGGTTGGTCAATGGTATCAAAAGCAATTTGCGGCAACGATAGCGCAATTTTTAGGTTTTCGATTCACCTCAAATCATGCTATTGGCGAACCGATTAAAACCGTTTTGCCTGTAAAGAAATAAGCCAATCGGAAAGGTGCTTAATTTCTTAGAAACTGTTTTAAAACCTGTAAATGTCTTTCCCATGTAGGGGCGACAATTGGGGTTTTAAAACAGTTTCGTAGCCAATTGTATGTCGTCGGCATACCCCTAGTTGCGGCTTGACAAGCGTGCTGCAACTGTGTGACGGGTTCGCCATAATAGGCATCGCCGCCGTGCTGTTGAAAAAGAGTAATGATATCGTCTGCCTTTTGTTCAGTTTCTAATAAAATCATTTTGATTAAATTTCTGCGAAAAATACGGTCTCTCCAATTATTGAGAGGTGTACATAAATTATTGAACGTGTACTTGGTAAAACAAAAAGAGCAAGGCTCGAAAGCCTTGCCACGTAACTAAACAACAAGAATATATGAATAGAATTTCTACTACTTATTTTACAAGCCACAAATCGGCGTTGATATCGTCGTTTGCTGAACCGAATTGGTTGGTTAAAGCGGCTTTCCAGTTGTCGGCGTTGTTTGTCCGTTCACTTGTTGGATATTGCCAACGTTTGGGGATTTTTTGACCGTTTGTATTGCCCGGTCCGACGCGGAAAGTCGGAACGCCTGTCCGACGTTGGTTGTAAAATGCTTCCCAGCCTGATTGTTGGAAAAAGCCTAAATATTTTTGTGTTAAAATTTGGTTCAAACCTGTGGCATTATTACCAGCGTATTTTACCGCCGTTTGTGCGTAATAATCATCCAAGTTTGTTGTAAAAGAATAAGACGTGAACGTACCCAAAATCACGCCTTTTTTCAAATAATAACCTGTATTTGCACCTGATTTGATGTCAAAACTTGCAATTGATGCGTTGATACCTGCTTTATAAAAGTCTTCAGCGTTGCCTGTTACCCAACCGCGATTCACGGCTTCTGCTATGTTAAAACATTGTTCAACGTAGCCGATAAGCGCGTAAGGTTCAGCAGTATAGCCTTGATAATAACGATAACGGTTGATAAAAGAATACAAATCGTTATTCGCTTTTGTCGCCATATCTGCCAAACTTTCGCCTGAATTGGCACCCAGATACGCCTCAAAACTGCTGGGTGTAAAACCTTTGCGGAGCAATGAGTCGGCTGGTTCGCACGTCCGAAAAACGCGTGGGTCTTTCATGTCAGTCAATGTTTTGACAAATGTTTCTGCCATATTTTGACGTGTTGCGTCGAAACCGTAGTTGTCAGGATTTGTCGGATATTTATTGTAAACGGCGTTATAGACATAGTTCAAATTGTCGGCTGCACTTGTGAAAATTGGGTTTTTAGCAGGGTCACTAATGATAGCCGCAAATTTTGTTTTGACAGCCAAATCCGTGTCTGCTTCTTTTTTGCTCAATGAAACCAACACACGCAAACGGAAGCTGTTGACGGCTTTTTGCCATTTTTTCAAATCATTACCATAGTAAATATCGCCTGAAAGAGATTTGTTTGCTTTGTCTTGAAGCTGTTGCAAATCGCTGTTGGCTTCTTCGAGCCATTTCAAGGATTGCACATAAATCGCTTTTTGCGAATCGTATTTTGGTTTAAAAATGTCTTTATCCGCGCTCAATGCTTCTGTCAAAGGCAAATCACCGACTCTTTGCGTCATATTGACGTACAAATAGGCACGGAAAAACTTACCCAAAGCTGCATAAGGATTGAGTTTGGGGTCGCCCCCATTCAAAACGGCACCCGCTTCCATTTGCTTAATATCGTTGAGCGTACCAAAACTCAAACCTGTTGTCGTCCAGTTGTAGTTTTGGTTGCCATAATATTCGTAATTCAAGCACCACATTTGGGCATATTTGTGTGCATCGCCCCAAGGTCCTTGAACTGCACCGTACATATCTGCACAAACTTTGGTGAAAATGAGTGATGCCGTCGCCGATGTCGGCGCATTTGGATTGACGGATAATTCGTCGAATTTTTGGCAGCTTGTGATGGATAAAGCGACCAAAACGAGTATGATTATATTTTTGATTTTCATTTTATTTAAATTTGAAAAATGATTGAAATACTGAGGGGGTGATTTTTTGTCATTCAGAAGGAATCTCTTTGTCTTTAAAAAATGTACAAAAGAGATTCCTTCTGAATGACAAAAAAATTTAGAACGTGATATTAAAATTCAAACCATAACGACGTAAAGTTGGCGATTGCAAATCAGAACGACCGCCTCCACCGTAGTTACCTGCGCTTGGACCAACAAATTGCTCAACATCTACATCTTTACGTTCAGCCCAGTCTTGGAGATACTGTTTATTGGCGTTGGGCGCAAATTGCATTTCGCTCATATTGGTAATTTTACCGTCTGAATCGAATTTTGGTGCAATACCATTTGAGACAACAACACCGTCGCCAACATAAGATTTAACACCAATCGCATCGTTACGACGTGCGTCCAACATCGCACCTTCGCCTGTGAGGTAGTGACGACCGCCTTGATATGTTTTTTGTTCAACATAGTCGCCAATAACGCCGCCTTGACGACCATCGAATTGGAAACCAAAAGTTAAACCTTTGTAAGACAATGTATTAATTGCTGACCATTCCCAATCTGGATTTGAGTAACCCATGATTTGAGTTTGTGAAGAACGCAAAGGTAAACCGTCCGAACCGTAGATGATAGCACCCGCGCTGTTGCGTGCAAACACAGAACCTGCGTAATAATCCGTTCTGTCCCCGATTTTCAAGAAGCGATTCAGTTGTTTTACTGAGGGGTCAGTTGGGTAGATGTCCTTCAAGGTTTCGCGGTATTTTGACCAGTTCAAAACGATGTTCCAGTTGAAATCAGATGTTCTAACAGGATTTGCTAACATGCTCAATTCCATACCTTTACGTTGCAAAGTGATACCATTTGTCAAAAAATTGCTTGCACCAGACGTTTCAGAAAGCGTCAAGTTGAAGATGCCCGGACCATCCGTTAGGTTGAAATATGTAAAGTCGAAACCGAGACGGTTTTTCAAGAATTTGATTTCCGCACCGCCTTCAAAAGAAGTGTTTGTGGCAGGTTTCAAATTCGGGTCAAGCAATGTAGAAGGTGCTGTTGCCGCCGTGACATTATTGTAAGGACGGACGATACCATAAGTGGGTGTTAAGAAACGCGGTCCACCATAAGGTGTTTCATAGTTGCCACCATATCCCAAGAAACCACCAATTGAACCGATTGACTCTTGTGTCAATGAACCACCGACTTTTGCGTAAGACCCACGGAATTTAAGATAAGAAACGAGACCCAAATCCATCATTTCAGAAGGCACAACGCTTGCTGATACTGAAGGGTAGAAAAATGCATTGTTCGCAGGCAACAAAGCCGAACTTTTGTCATAACGACCTGTTGCATTCAAAAATACCCATGTTTTGTAAGATAAATCTACAACACCATAAGCAGAATTGACTGCCATTGGCGCAAAGAAATTGGCAGTACGGGCAGGATTCAAAGAGTTATTGAAGTTATAAACGCCCGGCACAGCCAAATAGTCGGTTGTTGTGAAAGTATTATTGTAACGTAAGTTGCGCGAACTTGCACCCACTGAAACGCCCAATTTGATGTCGTTTGTGATGCCTTTATTGTAAGAAAGCAACACATCTGTATTGTTTTCAAACAAATTACGTTTGTCTTCGCGGTAGTCACCTTTGCGCTCGTCACGACCGTAAGCACCCGCAGAATAAGGCATTTTTTCAGTGCGTAACAAATCGTAAGTGGTGATTTGTGTGCGTGCCATCAAGCTCAATGCAGGTGTAAAATCGTATTTTAAAGAAGCATAACCATAAATATCGTTTTTGTAATGACCGCGTAACCATTCGTAGGCTTGGAAATACGGGTTGTTGTAACGTTGGTATTCCGCATAAATCTGTTGCACACCTTCTTTACCTTCTTGCCAATAAGGTTCAACACGTTTGCCATTTGCGTCTGTATAAGGTTTGAATGCGTCCACATCCCAGTCAGCACCACCCCAAATGATAGCGTTGTAAATCAATGAGTTAGGACCATAAGTGACATCAGGTGTGTTTTCTGTAAATTGACGATTGTAGTTGATATTCGATTCAAACTTCAATTTATCTGTAAATTTGTAACCACCAGAGAAGTTAAAATTCATGGTATTCAAATCCGTATTTGGTACTTGCCCTTGTTGATAAGCATAAGAACCAGAAATACGGTAATCAAATTTGTCGCTGCTGCCTGCAATCGCTATATTATTATTTGATAAAAAACCCGGACGTAAAAAACGCGTTAAATTGTTTGCACCGCGTGCAATCCAAGGCGTACCTGTGCGCTTGCCTGTTGCAGGGTCAATCGGGCTATCATACTGAGGGATAAGCTGACCTTTAAATTCAGGTCCCCAAATATCGTAATCACCGTCGTTTTTACCGCCACCTTTACCGTCAACAAAAGCATAAGTGCCGCGGTCGCCGGGACCAAATTTGTCTTGAACTTTTGGTTGTGTCAAAAAGCCATTTTCCATCATATTTGAAGAACTCAACTCGATTGAATAACCGCGTTTGTCCTTCGAACCACGTTTTGTGGTGATTTGGATGGCGCCGTCACGACCACGTTGACCGTACAATGCCGCTGCATTTGGTCCTTTCAACACTGTAATCGCTTCAATATCATCTGGGCTGATATTCCAAGTATCCGTGTTAATCGGCACACCGTCAACGACATACAACGGACGCGCCCCCCTCAGTAAAACATTGGCTTGACCCAATAATTCAGCCGATGCACCGACGCGTAAACCAGCAACTTTACCAATCAACGAGTTAATAGGATTGGTTTCGCGTGCTTTCAGAAGGTCTTCGCCTTTGATTTCTTGAACGGCATAACCCAAAGAAGTGCGGTTCTTTTTGATGTTCAAAGCCGTTGTGACCACCTCTTGCAAGGTTGTTGATTGTGATTTCAACACAATATCGAGTTGTGAGGAATTGCCAACTGTGATTTCTTGCGCATCGTAACCGATGAAAGTAATAATCAAAGTGTTGGCAGGCTTCGCATCGAGGTTGAACTGACCATCTAAATCAGTTATAACACCTTTAGTCGTGCCTTTGATGACGACTGATGCACCCACAAGCGGCGAACCATCTTCCGAAGAAGTGATTTTGCCTTTGATTTGGGCATACGTTGCCACTGAAAGCAACATAAAAACAGCCGTTAAAATGAGTTTGGAATGTGAGAAGAAAATTTTCATAGTTCTAGTTTAATGAATTTTAGACATGAGTGCGTGTTGATAAACAGTGCTTTGTTGCCGCAAAGGTCAGAAGTGAATGTTGCGTTGACGTAAAGCAGAGATTAAGTAAACATTGTTTTTAGGTTAAGAGAATGTGAAGCGGGTGCTTCTGATTGGCAAATACTGAGGGGGTGCTAAATCAATAAATATTTGATTTTCAATGAGATAGACAAGTATTTTGTTGTTAAAAAAAAGCAGAAATACGGAGAGGTCTATCAATCCATCGTAATTGTATGTTTTAACAATGCGATAATAGTTTATCAATAGTTTTTAAAGAAAATGCGCTATATCGGGCGGTAACTGTATATATTTGCATAGTTGCCGCCCGATATAGCGCATTTTCTTTCATGAAAGCAGACAATCATCTATTTAAACGTCATAAGAATGAATAAAAATCTTGTTGGCAGAGAACGTGAGCAAATTGTTTTACAGGCAACCTTAGACTCACAGGAGGCAGAAATGGTTGCTGTGATTGGCAGAAGGCGTGTCGGTAAAACGTTTTTGATAAAAAATACCTACGCAGACCGTATTGCCTTTGAAGTGACAGGCGTGCAAAACGCTGAAATGGCAGAGCAATTACAAAATTTTGCTTTCCGCATCAATCAGTTCTTTTATGAGGGTAAAGCCAAATTGAAGCCTAAAAACTGGCTTGATATCTTTCAAATGCTCATTATAGCCTTAGAAAAACAAAAATATACCCAAAAAATGGTTGTATTTTTAGATGAACTCCCATGGTTTGATTCACGCAAATCTGGTTTTTTACGGGCATTAGGCTTCTTTTGGAATAGTTGGTGTGTTGACCAAAATATTGTTGTCGTAATTTGCGGCTCGGCAGCTTCTTGGATGATTGAACAAGTGGTGAATGATAAAGGTGGTTTGCACAATCGAATTACACGCCGCGTGGATTTGCAACCCTTCACCTTGTATGAAACCGAGCAATATTTAAAAAGCCGAAATGTTAGGCTTGACACTTATCAAATCTTACAAATTTATATGATTTTCGGTGGCATTCCGCACTATCTCAAAGAAATACTATCGGGTAAAAGTGCCATTGAAAACATTGGGGCGATTTGTTTTTCGCCTGTAAGCACCTTAGCAAATGAATTTCAGAATTTGTACCCAGCCCTTTTTGAAAACTCTGCCAACCACAGTGCCGTCATAAGAGCCTTGTCGCAAAAATGGAAAGGCATGTCTCGGAAAGAAATATTGGAAATCTCTGGACTATCGGATGGCGGTAATACGTCCATAGTTTTGCAGGAATTGCTGTATTCGGGTTTTATTTCGCAATATTATCCTTATGGTAAAGCTAAAAGAGAATTGTTATACCGACTGACCGATGAATATTCTTTGTTTTATCTCAATTTTATTGAAAACAGCACATGGCAGGGCAACGAATGGTGGCAAGCCTTGAGTCAGACAGCCCGTTTTAAAAGTTGGAGTGGTTATGCTTTTGAAAATATCTGTCTTAAACACCTTCCTCAAATCAAAAAAGCACTTGGCATATCAGGTATTTATACAGAAGCCTCTGCCTTTGCTTATACAGGCAACAAAGATGAAAAAGGGTTCCAAATTGATTTGGTACTTGACCGAAAAGACCAAACCATCAACCTCTTTGAGTTTAAATTCTACAACGCTGCCTTTTCAATTGATAAATCACAAGCGGCTACCCTTCGGGAAAGAATGGAAACTTTCAGACAAGTGAGTAAAACCCAAAAACATATTTTTCTCTCTTTTTTAACCACTTTTGGTGTAAAAATGAATGAAGACAGCTTGGGTTTAGTAGATAACAATCTGGAAGCAAAGGTGCTTTTTGAGCCTTAAAATACTGAGGGGTACAACAGTTTACCCAACCAACTGCCCTTCAAATACCTCTTCGGCTAAGCCAAAAGATAGCGTCATACCCGCACCACTGAGTCCGTTTACAATCGTTACACCTTCTTCGGGCGAGAAAATAAATTCTGTTTCGCCATTCAGTTTTGGATAAACGCCGTGCCAACGGTCAGCAAATTCCAGTTTTGGAATATTAGCAAAGGATTGTAGATAATTTAAGATTAATTGATTGATATTTTCTTTATCAAATCTATCACTCAAAGCTTGCAGACTTGGGCAATTTTGAAACGCTGCATAATGCCGCAAAGTCAGACCGCCACACAACATCGCGCCCATTTCAAAATCGTTGCCCTGTGATACGGTTGACATCATCTGCAATTTGCATTTTGTGATGCCAGCCTGCTGAAATACTGAGGGGTATAAAGTTTCGAAGTCTACACCATTGCAGATATAAATCTGCTCATTCACTTCAAACTCCGCGTCAAAAGTATAGAGATATGGAAATCCTATTTCCGAAATGGTACTGTTGAACCGAAAATGTACAAAGTAGATTTTCTGTATATAATCAGCCACTAACTGAATGGCAGTGCGCGCATGAATATTCACTTCAGTCTCACTCCACAGCGCGCCTTTCAACCCCTCAATGCGCGCGACTGTACTCAAACTGCGGGCTTCTTTGGGCGTAACGAGTTGGCAACGATAGCCTGCACCGCGATTCATTTCCACAAATTCTTCCAAAACTGCCATTTCATCGTCGTGATATGCTAAATGCAACGAACCTGTTGAGCGTGCCCACATCCCCGTTTTGCGCGAAATAGACAACCATTGTTCGCGTGAACGCATCGCACGATCGTACAAATGTCCTGCGGGTTGACCAATGGGCCAAACCATACCAAAATTGCGAACAGATGCGCCTGCCGCCTGCGGATGCCGTTCAAAAACGACAACACTTTTGCCTCGTTTCCCTGCTGCGTGAGCCATTGCCAGACCGACAATGCCGCCACCGACGATGGCGATGTCGTATTTATTTTTCGGTTTCATATCTATTTTGTTTATTTTTAAAAAGAATGAACAGTTGACTGTGCTTCATTTTTGGCTTCGTGTTTTTGAAAAAAAAACATAAAAGAAAGAAGCATTAAAACCAAACAAGCCGTCGCTGTGATATAGCCGCCTATGACGAAGTATTCGAGATAAGAAATATTTTTCCCACCAAAGTTTTTAAGAAACATTGCCCCAATGCTGCCCAAATACCCAAAAGCATCTGCGACATACATCAAAAAACCCACATTCCCCACTTCTCGGAATGTGGCAATTAGGCGTTCAAAAATGAGACTTTGGAACAAAATATAGCTTAAATACAAGCCAAAACCAATAGAAACCATCCAAAAGAAGGGTGAAATGAGGTGATTTTCGAAAAGATAATTTGCCATTAGAACCGTCACGCCGCCAACCATAATCAATAAGTGATTGACCCATAACGCCATCGCATTGTCTTTGATTAAAACGGTTAAACCCACCAATATCAAAACGCTCAAAGCAATGGGTAACTCGGCAGTGGTGAGTATGGCAGCATCGGTATAGCCCAATGATGCCCAAATTTCAACAACGAAATTGTCTCTAAAATCGCGGAAAGCCGTGAGCAAGAAGTAAAAAGCGGTCAAACTCACGATGCCCATAGCGTAGCTATTGAAAAAAGATTTTCTGTCTTTTGCAGACATGGGTTGCCGCACGGAGCGTAATTGAACATCTTGTACTGAGGGGGGTGGAATTTTTGATAACATCCATACCGCAAGCATCAAAGGCACGACAAAAATAGCACCTGTGATAATGGGCAATCACAAGAGCGATTTTGAGGTCTAAACCCCAAACTGTCATACCGTCAAAAGTACCCGCCGTGAAAGGTTTTCTGAAAGCATACATGCAGAAGTAAGTGCTGAATGCCGCGACGGATGCCCATATCGCCAACAGCGTATCGTTATTAAGTTTTTGCTGAATCGTTTTCACCATTAATAATTTTGGCGAAAAATAGGGCTGTCATATTACGCCTATTTTAAGTTTTAGAGACTTAACCCAAACGTAATGTTTCGATAATCTAAACTTAACCTACAAATCAGCATTTGCCGAAGTTCTCATGTCTAAATTTGTTTCTTAAAAATATAGAATGATGAAAATAGAAGAAATAAAATTAGTGATGTTCGATATGTCAGGCACGACAATCGAAGACAAAAATGAGGTGCTGGATTGTTTTTACGACGCACTGATTGAGACGGGATTGCCTTGCGACAAAGACCATATCAACACCATGATGGGTTGGTCGAAAATAGAAGTATTTCGCAAACTGTGGTCAGAAAAAATAAAAGAAGATGCGGCACTTTTAGAGACTAAAGCGCAAGCCTCCTTTAGCGTTTTTAAACAAAAATTGGAAGCCTACTATGCCCAAAATGAGCTGCTACCTACTGAGGGGTGTCTTGAAACCTTTGAATGGCTGCGGACACAAGGCATAAAAATCGGTTTGAACACAGGTTTTTACCGACATGTGGTGAATATTCTTTTAGAAAAAATGGATTGGAAAGTCGGACGGGAAATTGATTTTGTGATAGCGAGCGACGAAGTGCCAAAAGGTCGTCCTGAACCCTTTATGGTACGCGCGGCAATGCGGCGTTTTGGCATTCGAGATGTCAAACAAGTCATAAAAATTGGTGATACCCCTATTGATCTAGAAGAAGGAAAAAATGTCGGTTGTTATACGTTTGGCTTGACAAATGGATCGCATACGGTTGAACAATTAGAAAGCCTTAGTTCTGACGGTTTATTCGATTCTTTGACTTCTTTTTTATCTTTTTTGAAAAAAGAGGTATCCGTTGAGCCCACTATTTAAATACAACTATGAATATACACACATACCACACTCATGCCTAACCTTCAGTACCAAAATAAGTGCTATATAAAGTCGACACATTCTTGTTCAGGCGACTTTTTTACGATTGCCATTCATTGTTTGTCATAGTTTTATAAGGCTAACAACAACCCATTTCAGGGCGATTCACAATATCTGTCAAGGAAATTTATGTTAACTCGTGAAAAATCATAATTTCGATTCGAGGACAAAATTTCATTGACATTGATGAGCGTCCCAATTCTAAAGATTGTAGCAAAATAGGTTCAAAATTCTTTTTAATGCGAAAAAGAGTAGAAATATAAAACCCGTGTTTACCATATTGGCGACAAATCTCATCACCACAACCAATCCGATAACCGCCAACGATACGCCCTTCTGTTCTATCCCAAATAATGAGTTGGCGATAGTACAAATCGAACTCATCGAGGTCTAAACGTTGCCCCGTGCCTTCGCCCGACATAGCAAACAGATGAGACTGAATAAAACGCCGAATTTGATGGGCTTTTTTAAAACGATTGAGTTCTTCGGGACTTATAGCTAAACTAATACGCGCTGTAACGTCTGTGTGATACTGAGGGGGTATTTTGTTTATAAAATGGTTACCTAATATTTTTCTCAACTCTTTCAACAAACGTTCGAATCGTGTTTGATTTTGTGGTGGACTTAAATGAATCAAGACAATTGTAAAACCTGTATCGCGGATGAGTTTGAAAAAACGATTTAAATTGATTTGGTGGAGTACATCTCCTGGGGACTGCACAACGAATTTATATTTAGAAGCTGTTTTACATGCCTGACCTAAAAGGAAATCGGGTCAAAAATCAAAGCATTAAAAATAACGTATTGAAAAATACGACAATCCGAACAGTTTGCAACAATGCCACAACCTCAAACCGCACATCCGAATGCAAATAGTTCTCAGATGAAACGGCTTTAAATCAATTAAAATCAATTGACACTTTCTGAAAAGTAGATTTTCTTTGGAAAGAAGTTTATGGGAAGTCAGAATGTGTGTATAGTAACGACACTATTCAAACAGTTTAGGCTTCAACACTTTAGCTAAATTCAAAAAAGCGGCTTTCAATAAGGGATGTTCCATATTTTCCTCAAATGTTTGATCAGATTTGTAATAAGCACGGAACATACCAGCCTGTATATTTTCTGTCAATGTTTGAATAAGGCTTTTATCTTGTTCTATGAGTTGCAAAAAAACCCTCATTTCATGCTCATAAAGAGCTTGTTTTTGATTATTTTTCTTTTTTTCTAACGCCTCCCCTACCCGCTTGGCTTCGGCAAGTTTTTCTTTTTGATCTTGTTCTACTTGCTTTTTTTGCTGTGTGTTATCTATGTATTTTCCACGGACTGCTTCAACAAAAAAGCCCGCAACATTCCCCACTTTCCCAGCTTGTATTGTCTTTTGGGTAATATCAACAGCTTGGCGTATCGCCCCCTCAGTATAATGTTCTGCTAAATCCATAAAAACCTTCAAACCAACCCCAAATTGAGATACAACAGTGGGAGAAAGTTCAAGAACTAATTTTTCGGGTTCTGAATGCTCTTTCTGCTCTTTTACGATGATAATTGAAGGGGATTTAGGTTTTTTTTGTTCCGTACTTTTCTCCGTACTTTTCTCCGTACTTTTCTCCTTTTTCTCTACTTCTTCCTGTTTATCCAATACCAACGGGGTTAAAAACTCCGTACTTTTCTCCTTTTTGGTATTCATAAGGTCTCCTTTAATCTCTCGTTGTAGCGAATCATTCTTCCAGATGTGGAAAATAAGCGATTCTACCTTTTTCCCTTTGAGTGCTTTTTTCTCTTCATATGTAAAAGTAATATCGCAATACTTAGTCAAATCCAATTTTGCCTTATCAATGATGTAAATTCTAAAATCTTTATAACTTTTATATTTGTCCGTGACTTCCAAAATCTTCCTCAAATAGTCTATATCCAATTCAATTGTCTTCCGAAATTCATAAGATTTCAAAATCTCAAACATTCTAAAAGAATAGGTGCTTTGCAATTCAATGACATTACGTATATCATATTTTAAGAATTTTTCTTTCAATTCTAACAAATGCGGTCTCAAATCATTGTTAAAGCAAATCTCAATATACTGATTTTCCGCTTGGTCATCCCCTGGTATAGTATAGCGTTGGAGTAATTTGATAAAACCATATCTTAGAAATCCTTTATCTGTAATATAAGGAATTTCAATGGTTTTATCAAGATTTTTAGGTGCTTCTAATATGGCAGTATATGTTTTTGCGCCATCACTGCCGTTAAAAAACTTGATGATGTCACTCACATTCATTTTGATGGGTTCAAAACCGACATCGTCTTTTTCTAATTGACTTATGGCATAGACAAAAACTCTTTTTTGCCATAAGGTTAAATCATACTTGGCATGTACCAAGTCATTTGAACTGACAACTAAATTGTTTTTAATCTTTGGTATATCCATTTTTTTGTACCCATTATTTCGAAAATAATACGGTTTTAAACCAATGCAAATGTAAAAATCCAGTTTTAAAAATCCATTTAAAAAGGAAAATAGTTTTTGTTTTTCCTTTTTAAAATATCCGTTATTTTCTCCCTATAACGCCCTTGCGCACGGTTAAAAACACCGTTATTTTCTCCTCCATATACCGTTATTTTCTCCTTTAAGTTCCGTACTTTTCTCCTCCATATACCGTACTTTTCTCCTCCATATACCGTACTTTTCTCCCTTTACTCATCATAAACCATTCATAATCAAGATATTATCGGGTGTCTAAACAATAAAACAAATAAAACTTAAAAACAACAAACAGAAATAGATGTTGTTATTTTTAAGTTTATTGTCTTTTTTTTAAAAAAATGTCTGTTATTTCTTTCGCTGCGCCCTCCCACTTGTGCTAACCACAATTTCAAAGGCTCGGCTTTTGGCGATGGTACAGACATAACAATTCTAAGCACCCCCTCAGTATTGGCACAATCGGTAAGCCGATTACGCCCATCGGTAGATAACATTTTCAACTGCTGACAGTTTGTCAGCAGTTGAGGTTCGCGTTTTTTGAGCGTTGCCCAGTAATTGCGCGGCACAATACTATCGGTCAAAAAACCGATGACATCTATAACCGAAAAAACCAATGAATCTATTTTGTCACCACTCACTCGCCTCATTTTCTTCGCCTCATTTTTTCATCTTACCATTATAAGGTTTAAGATTTTTATGTTGTTCTCTCAATATCTGAGCATATTCTGAAAAAGCATCGCGAAGGGTGTAAAAAGGCGAGTCTGTACCCCGTCGCATAACCACATAACCTTTAATAATCGCATAATCCTCCTCACTGACATAGATAGTGGTTTGCATATCCTTCACTTTTTCTGCCTCCTTGACGGGTTCTGGTTCGGGCGTTTGAACCTGCATTATAGATTGTTGACGAGAAGACGAAAAAAGCGGATTTTCTATATTGCGCCCTTCATTGAGTGCGTTCAAGTCTATTCTTGGTTTAGCCATTGTTCAATTTTTTTAAAATTTCTGTCGTTAATTTTGAATAATCTGTTGCGCCATTACTGAGGGGGGCAAACTGAAAAATACTTTGTCGCATTGTCGGGGCTTCCGCCAATCGGACATCAACACGGATTTCGGTCTCCAAAAAAGAATCGCCATACATAACGCCTGCGCCTTCTTTAACGACTTTCGATAAACCGCGCTGTTTATTCAATTTTGTTAGAAATACACCCAAGAGTTTCAATTTAGGATTTGAATTTTTTTGGACCATCGAAATCGTCTCGTTCACCCGATACAAACCTTCATAGGCAAATACCTCCCCCTCCAAAGGAATCAAAACATAATCCGATGCCGTCAAGGCATTCACAGAAGCCAATCCTTGCGAAGGCGGACAATCAATCAGTACGAAATCAAAGGTTTGTTTCAATCCCCCTAATTTATTGCGCAGAATATATTCTCGATTCATAGCCGAAGCGAGATACAAATCCAATTGAGCCATTTTTTTTGAACTCGGTGCGATGCTTAGGTTCTCCCAAGCGGAAATGATTGTCAACGGCACATCATCGTCCACAAAGGCGTTAAAATTTGAGGACGGCAGTTCTCCTTTACCCAATGTGGCTTGTGTCGAATTGGCTTGACCGTCCATATCAACAATCAAAACGGTGTAGCCTGCGGCTGCTATGGCAGCGGAAAGATTAATGACAGTTGTGGTTTTACCGACACCGCCTTTGTGATTCAAAACAGAAATTACAGTCATTTTTAAATTTTTAACAAGTATTGCCATGCAATGTACGGCAATACTTTTTCAAACATTATTGCACAGCAAAGCACGGCAATACTTTTTTAATTTTTGCATTAAAGCTAAAATATTTTACACAACGGAGCAGATTACCAAACAGGCAGCTCTTCACTCAAGACGATTAGTGAAGAGTTCATTCTAAGCTATAAAATATGTGTTAGCTTTGTTGAATCGTAGTGAGGATGTTTTTAGCGGAGATGGAAGGAAATAGATGTTTTTAGATAGCTGTTCACATAGTATTGGTTTGAATACGGATTACAGATACCGGTTTTGTTGGTTGAACAGTTTTGATGTTGTGCAATACACGTATTGCCATGCAATGTGTGTATTGCATGTCAATAAAGTTATTGTAGGATAATAATGTTATTAAATGGCATTACAAGTTATTAAATGGTATTGTATGTTAGTAAAAGTATTTTAATGCAATATTAGATTCTGGGTTAACCAATTAGTTTTGCCTCTGATAGGGTAGGGGGGAAGCAAGACTTTAAAGTAGGTTTTTTTTCTAGAAATAATAACACATTCAGTAGAATGATGGTAAGTAAAACTAAAAAAAATTATTGTGTTATATCTTCCTGCTGTATGTATTTTTGAGGTGAGACTGTCAGGGTATTGGGTGGAGAAGGGTTGTTTTTTCATTGTTTATTGATTTTTATTGATGAAATACGATGGCGTGTAAACCAAAACGCGATGCTATTAAATGCTTCATGTTTTAAAATATCAAAATCAATTTTTCTTAATTTGTTTTGAGATATTTTATTAATTTTATGTCTCAATTTAAACATTCAAATGTAAAATACCGTGAATCAAAATCCTGAACAAATTGCACGTGACCGCATTGACCAAAAATTGCGGCAATCGGGTTGGCTCATTCAAGACAAAAAAACAAAAGACTTTACTAAGGCACTGGGTATCGCCTTAAAAGAATATCAAACGGCTGTCGGTCCCGCCGATTATGTGTTGTTTGTGGATAAAAAACCTGTCGGTGTCATCGAAGCCAAACGCGATGAAGAAGGACATCGTTTGACGATGGTTGAGGAACAATCGAAAGAATATGCCGATGCCAAACTTAAATTTCTGAACAACGCGCCTTTGAACTTTGTCTATGAAAGTACAGGTATTTTAACGCATTTTACGGATTATCGAGACCCTAAACCGCGCTCTCGCGAAGTTTTTTCCTTTCATCGTCCCGAAACTTTTCAAAAATGGCTCAAAGAAGCCAAAACACTGAGGGGGGGTATTCACGACCTGCCGACTTTGCCCGAAGATGGTTTGCGCAATTGCCAAATCAGGGCGATTAATCAATTGGAAAAATCGTTTAAAGCACAAAAACCGAGCAAGAGTTTATGGCTTTTATGCCCAATGATGACAATCGAAAGTTTACGGAACTCTATGGCGTGCATCGTTTTGAGTTTTTTGATTTTATTGTCATTGATGAATGTCACCGCAGTATTTACAATCTTTGGAAACAAGTTTTGGATTATTTCGATGGTTTTTTGATTGGTTTAACCGCTACGCCCGACAATCGGACGTTTGGTTTTTTTAATCAAAATATTGTGAGCGAATACACGCACGAACAAGCCGTGGCGGACGGTGTGAATGTCGGTTTTGATACGTATCTCATCGAAACAGAAGTGACGAAAAAAGGCGGCGTGGTTTGGAAAGGCAACTATATCGAACATCGAGAAAAACTGACTCGACAAAAACGGTGGGCGCAACTCGATGAAGACCAAAACTACACCCACAAACAATTGGACGATGGGGTCGTCAATCCCAATCAGATTCGTTTGGTTATCAAAACATTTAAAGAACATTTGCCGCTTATTTTTGACGACCGTATAGATGCCAAAGGCGATTTTGAAGTGCCTAAAACATTGATTTTTGCTAAAACAGATTCTCATGCTGACGATATTATCCGCATTGTGCGCGAAGAGTTTGGGGAAGGCAATCAATTTTGTAAAAAAATAACCTACAACGCCGACGACCCGAAAGGCACTTTGGCGCAATTTCGCAACGCTTATTCGCCGCGCATTGCGGTTACGGTGGACATGATTGCGACGGGAACAGATGTCAAAGCCTTAGAATGTTTGTTGTTTATGCGCGATGTGAAAAGCCGCAATTATTTTGAACAAATGAAAGGACGCGGCACGCGGACGATTTCTTTTGATGATTTGAGAAAAGTCACGCCGTCCGCCAAATTTGTCAAAGACCATTTTGTGATTGTGGATGCGATTGGTGTCACCAAAACTTTGAAAACAGACAGCCGTCCTTTGGAAAAGAAACCGGGTGTGCCGTTGAAAGATTTGCTCGGCGCGATTGCCGTCGGTGCGCGCGATGAAGATTTGTTTACCTCTTTGGCGAGTCGTTTGGCGCGTTTGGATAAACAAATAACAGATAAAGAACGGGCGATATTCAAAGAAAAGACGCATGGCGTAACCGTGTCCGAGGTCGTTCATCATTTGCTCAATGCTTACAATCCCGATACAATTGCCGAAATTACTGAGGGGGTGCATAAAACGCAAATCGGTGCATCGGACGACGATATCAATGCTGCTATTGAAGCCGAACATCAAAAATTGATAGAAAAAGCGGCTTCGGTGTTTACAGGTGAACTAAACGACTACATCGAAAACGTCCGCAAAGTCCATGCGCAATTGATTGACCACATTACACAAGATAAAATACTCAATGTCGGTTGGGATAAAGAAAGTGCCGACAAAGCCGAAGCCGTTGTTCAAGATTTTAAGACGTGGATGGACGCGCACAAAGACGAAATCATGGCTTTGCAACTGTTTTATGGGCAACCTTATCACCGTCGGACGATGACTTATACGATGATAAAAGAGGTGTTTGATATTTTGAAAACCGAACGACCCGTCCTTGCCCCTTTGCGCGTTTGGCAAGCGTTCGAGCAACTCGGTAAAACAAAAGACACACCCAAAAACGAACTGATTGCCCTCGTTTCGCTCATTCGGAACGTCTGCGGCATTGATGCACAACTCACGGTTTATGACAAAACAGTGGATAAAAACTTTCAGAATTGGGTTTTTAACAAACAATCGGGTGCTTTGAAATTCAATGAACAACAAATGCAATGGCTGCGACTGATGAAAGAATCTATCGCGAGCAGTTTTCACATCGAACAAGACGATTTTGATTTGAATCCTTTTGACGCGCTCGGTGGTTTGGGGCGGATGTATCAACTCTTTGGTAGCGACATGAATGCGCTGATTGATGAGATGAATGAAGCGTTGGTGGCTTAACGAAAGGACTAACGTTGGGGCAGACCCACGTGTCTGCCCTCGCTTAACGAAAGGACTAACGTTGGGGCAGACCCACGTGTCTGCCCTCGCTCGTAAACGATATTATCTTATATTCCTCTCGATAATTTTAGGGCGGACACGTGGGTCCGCCCCAACGTCCGCCCCAACGTCCGCCCCAACGTCCGCCCCAACGTCCGCCCCAACGTCCACCCCAACGTCAAAATTTAATTACCTTTACCCCCTCAGTCATGCGTTCCGCTTGATGAAGCCAAAGGCATCGTATTTTTAATTTAAAATAAAGAAAATCAAGCGTTTTATGAACCAAAACGAGACGAAATTAACGGGATTACCTGATGGGTGGAAGTGGGTGAAGTTGGGTGAAGTGTGCGAGAAGATTTCACTTAATAACATTAAAATTAAACAAAAAGAATATCAACCAAAGGGTAAATATCCTGTAGTTGACCAAGGTCAAGACCTAATTGGTGGTTATTATGATGATGAAAGATTATTAATTCCGAACGAGCCACCTTACATTATCTTTGGTGACCACACTAAGATAAAAAAGTATATTAGCTTCAAGTTTATAGCAGGAGCTGATGGTGTTAAGGTTTTAAAAGCAAAATCCTCAATAAGCCCGAAATTTTTATATTATTCTTTGTTAAACACGAAAATTGAAGATAAAGGATATGCTCGTCACTTTCAATTATTAGAAAAATTGGAATATCCCTTACCCCCCCTCAGTATCCAAGCCAAAATAGTAGAAAAATTGGAAGCCTTGTTGAGTGAACTCGACAAAGGGAAGGCGCAACTGCTGACAGCCCAAGCGCAACTGAAAACGTATCGGCAAGCGGTGTTGAATATCACTTTTGTAGATAATAAAGGGAAACCGACAACTATTTCACAAATAGTAAAAAAAATCCAAATTGGTCCATTTGGCTCTCAACTTCATCAAGAAGATTATATTTCAAATGGTATTCCTCTAATTAATCCAACGCACATTAAAGAAAATAAAATTGTCGCGGACAATACCTTTTCAATTACCAACGAAAAACGAAACAGTTTAACAAACTACATTTTGCAAAAAGGGGATATAATAATGGGAAGAAGAGGAGAAATGGGTAGATGTGGTTTAGTAGGAGATAAAGAGAATGGATGGTTTTGTGGAACAGGAAGTTTATTTATAAGACCAAACATTGAAAGTGCAGACTCTAAATTTTTATTTTACTTTCTAATTAGCCAAAGAACAAAAAAGTATCTTCAAGAAAATGCAGCAGGAACAACGATGGCAAATTTAAATGGTAAGATTGTTAACAATATTCCAATTAATTTACCCCCCCTCAGTATCCAAGAAAAAATAGTACAAGAAATCGAAAGCCGCCTATCGGTGTGCGACAAATTAGAAGAGACGATAAAGACGAGCCTTCTGCAAAGCGAGACGTTGCGTCAGAGTGTGTTGAAGCGGGCGTTTGAGGGGAAATTGGTATGAAATGGTGCAAATAGTGTATTTTCATTACTTTTGCAGGGTGAAAAATAAAATATTCAATGGAAAAGAAATTCACCATCACGGGCAAATGTATTCCAAGCGAAAATTACATGGCAGATGTGTCTAAGAAATTAGCGCGGGTTTATGCAATGGTTGAGCATGGTGATTATTTCATCATCAACCGCCCGCGTCAATACGGTAAGACAACAACCTTGCACACCCTTAGAAAGGAATTGAGAGCAACGGAGGATTACCTTGTTTTCAGTGTTAGTTTTGGGGGTATTGGCGATGCTATTTTCGACAATGAACGGGTGTTTTCAGAAGGCTTCGTGCGGGTATTGGCGACTTATGCTAAATACCAAATGCCTGATTTGGCAGATTGGCTCAATGAAGCGGCTCGGAGTACGCAAAGTCTGGAAATATTGTCAGAGGTCATCACTAAATTGGTTTCTCAAACCGACAAAAAAGTTGTGTTATTGATAGATGAGGTTGACAAAAGCAGTAATAATCAATTGTTTGTGAGTTTTCTTGCCATGTTGCGGGAGAAATATTTGATACGCGATGAAGTAAAAACGTTTCATTCGATTGTGTTGGCAGGTGTGCATGATGTGAAATCCTTAAAACTGAAATTGCGCCCCGATGCAGAGCAAAAATACAATTCCCCATGGAATATTGCCGCAGAATTTAAAGTAGATATGAACTTACAGCCTTTTGAGATAAAACCAATGCTCGACGAATATTGCAGAGATAAGGACGTGACGATGAATACGCAAGAGATAGCCGAGCAATTGTTTTATTACACGTCGGGTTATCCGTTTATTGTGAGTAAGTTGTGCAAAATGATTGATGAAGATATGCTGCCCGAAAAGACGGTGCGCGAATGGACAAACAAAGATGTGACGATTGCAGCAAACCAAGTAATACGAGAAAGTAGTAAAAACACAAACTTTGAGAATGTCATCAAAACCTTAGAAAATAACCCCCAACTGTATGAATTGGTGTATAATATGTTGGTGATTGTTGAGCCCAATGACTTCAATATCTATGACCCCATCGTTGATTTGGGCTTGATACACGGCATTTTTAAGAATGGGCAAGGTGTTCGGATTCACAATCGGATTTACCAAGAACTGATTTACCATTACATGACCTCCCGCACTAAATCGCGCTTGATAATGGGCGATTATACCTTCAATCTTAATTTTCGATTGCCTGACAATCGGTTGAATATGGAACTGGTTTTGACGAAATTTCAAGCCTTTATGAAGGAGCAATACAGCAAACACGACCGCGATTTTGTGGAACGCAATGGGCGTTTGGTGTTTTTGGCTTTTATCAAACCCATTATCAATGGCGCGGGTTATGATTTTAAAGAGCCACAGATTTCGGAAGAGCGTCGCTTGGATGTGCTCATTACTTATTTTGAGCATCGGTATCTTGCGGAACTTAAAATATGGCACGGACTGGCTGCCCATAAAAAAGGCTTGACACAATTGGTAGATTATTTAGACCGTCAAACGATAGAAGAAGGTTATCTCGTCATTTTTGACCAACGAAAAAAGAAATCGTGGAAGAAAGAATGGGTGACGGTGAATGGTAAAAAAGTGTTTGCAATTTGGGTGTAATACCCCCCTCAGTATTTCAAGAAAAAATAGTACAAGAAATCGAAAGCCGCCTCTCGGTGTGCGACAAATTAGAAGAGACGATAAAGGTGAGCCTTGTGCAAAGCGAGACGTTACGTCAGAGTGTGTTGAAGCGGGCGTTTGAGGGGAAATTGGTATGAAATAATGCCGAAACAATAAATTACCACAACAAAACTTGTATTTTTGAAGCCTAAAAAGGAAAAGATGTACATACAGAAAGTAGAAATCAAGCATATACGCTCCATCAGTCATTTTGAAATGACATTTCCAAAGCCTGCGGGTTGGCACGTATTGATTGGAGACAACGGGGCGGGGAAATCGAGTATCGTTAGGGCAATTGCTATTGCCTTAATTGGTCCAAGAGATGCCCAAGCCTTACGTTTGCCTTTGATTAATTGGATAAAAAAAGGAGAAGATACGGGTTCTGTTTCTTTGATGATTAAAAGAGATGAAAATTTAGATGGTTATGAAGGTCGAAAACGTGCTTTAAGACGTCCTTTTGATGCGACAATAAAAATCACACGAGAAAAGACTTCAAGTGTTGATATAGGTCGTATAGACAGAAATGGCAAGAGTGGAATAGACCCTTATGAATATATATGGAGTGGAAAAGGCGGTTGGTTTTCGACATCGTTTGGTCCTTTCCGTCGTTTTACGGGAGGCGATAATGAATGGTCAAAGGTTTATTATTCCAATCCTGCTGCTGCTGCCCATTTATCTGTATTTGGTGAAGATGTGGCATTGACAGAAAGTTTAGAATGGTTATCTCAAATGAAATTCAAGAGTTTTGAACAGAATCCCGAAGCAGCAAACATATTAGATGCCTTAAAAAAATTCATCAATGAAGGTGGCTTACTACCTCATAAGGCGCAATTGGATGATGTAACTTCCTCGGGCGTTTTCTTCAAAGACGGCAATGGCAATGACATTGATGTCACTCAATTGAGCGATGGTTTTAGGTCTTTGTTAAGTTTGATATTTGAGTTGATTCGCCAACTTGTTAAAACGTATGGCGAGCATCGCGTATTCAATAATATTCGAAATGGTACGATGAATATTAATGTACCAGGCGTTGTCCTCATAGACGAAGTAGATGCCCATTTACATCCGACTTGGCAAACACGCATCGGGCAATGGTTTACCCAATATTTTCCCAATATTCAATTTATAGTCACCACACACAGCCCGTTGGTTTGTCGTGCTTGTGAGAATGGCAGCATTTGGCGATTGGCAGCACCTGGAAGCGGACATGAATCGGGGGAGATAACAGATACAAACAAGAAACGTCTTATTTTCGGCAATGTCTTAGACGCTTATGGTACAGAAGTATTTGGCGAGAATGTGACGATTCCAGAAAAGAGCGATGAAAAACTCAATCGTTTGACAGCATTGAACAAAAAATCAATCGAAGGCGAAACGACAGAGAAAGAGGAGAAAGAATTGAATGAATTGAAATCATTTTTAACGCCCATACTCTAATACCATGCTTATAGTACCGAACGAAATACAACCAGAAGCAGCTGTTTTAGATGCTCTCGCAACTTACCAAAAAGAGATTGACCACCTTCCGACTTTTGAAGCAAAAAGCAAAGAAGCGAAGGCGGCTTTTTCTGCTCGAAACAAAAAAGGCAATAGAATCTTTGATGCTGTAAAAGTGTCTTTGCTGGACATCAGTCCTGGCATCGAACGGTGTGTTTATTGCGAAGATTCCAAATGCGATGAAGTTGAACACATTTATCCGAAGGATTTGTATCCGCAATATTGTTTTCAATGGACAAATTATGTGTATGCTTGCGGCACTTGTAATGGACCAAAGAATAATAAATTTGCTGTGTTTCTTCATACCACAGGAGAATATGAAGAAGTGAATCCTGCAAATAATAGAGAAACCGCACAAGAGCCACCTGTGGGGGACATCGTTTTGATAAACCCCCGTGTTGATAATCCGCTTGATTTCTGTATGCTTGATTTAGAAACGTTTAAGTTTAACATCATTGCACCTCAAAATACAAGAGATTATCAAAGAGCAGATTATACTTTCAACACAGTTTTAAGGTTGAATGAACAACGTGAGTATTTACGCAAACAAAGGGAAAATGCCTATGAAAATTATAAATCACGGCTACACCATTACACAATGAGAAGAAATGAAGATGTCCCACAAGAGCGATTAGATAGAATGATTAACAACTTAAAAAAAGAATCTCATCCAACGGTTTGGAAAGAAATGCAGCGGCAATATACTTTGAGCAAACTGGCAGATTCAGAATTGTATGACTTATTCCAACAATCACCCGAAGCTTTAAATTGGTAAAAAGGAAATACCAATAAAACAATTATGACAAATAATATCACAACGAATACAAACAGCATCATCGCCAAAGTCTGGTCATTTTGCAACACACTCCGCGACGACGGTGTCGGTTACGGCGATTATTTAGAGCAACTCACGTATTTGCTCTTTTTGAAAATGGCAGATGAATACGCGAAGCCACCATACAATCGTCCGTTGACGATACCCCCTCAGTATAATTGGGAAACATTGATTGACAAAAGCGGTGAAGCCTTAGAAGTGCATTACAATCATTTACTGCGTGAATTGGGAAAAGAAAAAGGCGTTTTAGGACAGATATTTACCAAAAGCCAAAACAAAATACAAAACCCTTCGATGCTCTATAAATTGATTGCGATGATTAATCAAGAGCAATGGGTGATGATGGGCGCGGATGTGAAAGGTGATATTTACGAAGGTCTGTTGGAAAAGAACGCCGAAGATACCAAAAGCGGCGCAGGACAATATTTTACGCCGCGTGCTTTAATCCGAGCGATGGTGGAATGTATCAGACCCGAACCGATGCACACGATTGCCGACCCTGCTTGTGGTACAGGCGGTTTCTTTTTGGCGGCTTACGATTTTATCGCTCAAACGCATCGCCTTGACAAAGAACAAAAGCAGTTTTTGAAACATAAAACCTTTCACGGCAACGAAATTGTAGCGAGTACAAGACGTTTGGCTTTGATGAATTTGTTTTTGCACAATATTGGCGACATTGACAGCGATACCATTCTTTCGCCCAATGATTCTTTGATTGCCGATGATGGACAACGCTATGATTATATCTTAGCGAATCCGCCTTTCGGTAAAAAATCGAGCATGACCTTCACCAATGACGATGGCGAACAAGAAACGGACAGTTTGACTTATAACCGCCAAGACTTTTGGGTGACAAGCAGTAACAAGCAACTCAACTTTTTGCAACACATCCGCACGATGCTGAAAACAACAGGACAAGCCGCCGTTGTTTTGCCCGACAATGTGTTGTTTGAAGGTGGTGCAGGTGAAACAATCCGCAAGAAATTGATGGAAACCTGCGATTTGCACACGATTTTGCGTTTGCCAACGGGTATTTTCTACGCACAAGGCGTAAAAGCAAATGTTTTGTTCTTCGATGCAAAACCCGCCGCCAAAGAAGCATGGACAAAAGAAGTGTGGATTTACGATTATCGGACAAACATCCACCACACATTGAAAAAGAATCCGTTGAAGATAGAAGATATGACCGATTTTATTCAATGTTACAATCCTGCCAATCGGCATAAACGCACAGAAACGTGGAACGAAGAAAATTTGGACGGACGTTGGCGAAAATTCACTTACGAAGACATCGTAAACCGCGACAAAACGAACTTAGACATCACTTGGCTCAAAGATAAATCGCTCGCTGATTTGGATAATTTGCCCGACCCAGATGTTTTAGCTTTGGAAATTGTTGAGAATTTAGAAGCTGGTTTGGCGAGTTTTCGAGAGATAATCATGGAATTGAGTTAAAACAAAAATGTCGTGAGTGTGCGTACAGAAAAGGTTTCGGTGTATTCAAAATCGGTTTTTGATGCTGCAATACTGAGGGGGTCTATCGCATTCTCGGTAGAAATTCGGTGGATATTATCAAGTCGGGCGGTTACAAAATTTCCGCTTTGGAGATTGAAGAAGTCCTCTGCATGCACCCCTCAATATCGGATTGCTCGGTCGTGGGCATTGACGGCGACGTTTTACACGGGTTTAGGTTGTTTGTTGTGCCCTTCGGTTTTGTATGTGTTGGTAAGATGTTTTTTGGGTGAAAATGAATCAAAAAATGAAAAAATAAACTATTAAAATCATTATAAAATTTGTGTAAACATGACTAAAATGCGCATATTTTTTACAGGTGGAACGGGAAAGGCGGGTAAGCATGTCATCCCTTATCTTCTCGAACAAGGGCATAGAGTATTGAATGTAGATTTGAAGCCTTTGGAACATCCTGGGGTAGATAATCTGATAGCAGATATTACGGATTCTGGACAAATGTTTAATGCCATGAGTTCGTATGCAGGCTTAGATGAATTGGAACTCGGTAATGGCGTACCAAAATTTGATGCGGTCGTACATTTTGCTGCCGTACCCAGAATCTTAATCAAGCCTGATAATGAAACTTTTCGGGTCAATACCATCGGCACTTATAATGTTATTGAAGCGGCTGTTAAATTGGGCATTAAAAAGATTATTATTGCTTCGTCGGAAACCACCTACGGTATCTGTTTTTCAGATGGGAAAACCGACCCTAAAACCTTGCCTTTGGAAGAAGATTATGACGTTGACCCGATGGATAGTTACGGATTATCGAAGGTCGTTAATGAAAAAACAGCACGGAGTTTTCAGCGACGGTCGGGGTTTGATATTTATGCACTACGTATCGGCAATGTAGTTGAACCACACGAGTACGCGGCACTGTTTCCACATTATTTTAATCACCCTGAAGTGCGCCGTCGGAATGCCTTTTGTTATATAGATGCCCGAGATTTGGGGCAAATCGTGGATTTATGTTTGAAAAAAGACGGACTGGGCTATCAGGTTTTCAATGCGGGCAACGACCACAACGGGGCAGTTGTGCCCACCAAAGAATTGGCTGAAAGGTTCTTCCCTAATGTACCCATTATCCGTGAATTGGGTGAACATGAAGCCTTGTTTTCAAATCGAAAAATCCGTGAAGTGCTGGGATTTAAAGAACAACACAACTGGCGGAAATATGTAAAAGGAGTGTGAAGCCCACGTGTCAGATACTTTAAAAGTATCCGACACGTAATTATCCAAAGTGCCAAAGTAGGATTAGGATTAATTAGTTTTAGTTGAAAATAAAAGTAAAAATTTATGAAATACCTTCAGTTTAGCAATAAGGACAAAATGCCCATGTTGGGTTTAGGCACTTGGAAATCAGCCAAAGGTGAGATTTATCAAACAGTCAGAAAAGCCATCGAAATCGGGTATCGTCATTTTGATTGCGCCTTTATTTATGGCAATGAAAATGAAATCGGGCAAGCGATTTCAGATGCAATCAATGATAAGGAAGTCACCAGACAGGAGCTTTGGATTACCTCAAAACTTTGGAATAATCGCCACAAAAAAGCGGACATTCAACCATCAATTGAAATAACTTTAAAGAGTTTGAAACTCGAATATTTAGATTTATACTTGATTCATTGGCCCGTAGCACTCAAATACGCCGTAAATTATCCTCAAAATGGCAGCGAAATGGTAGATTTAAAGGACATTCCTTTAACTGAAACTTGGCAAGGCATGATTGCTTTAAAGGAAAATGGATTGGCTAAACATATCGGCGTTTCAAATTTTAGCATCAAAAAAATTAATCAATTGATTGCTGAAACGGGCGTTTGTCCCGAAGCCTTACAATTAGAATTGCATCCGTTTCTTCAACAGAAAAAAATTTTAGATTTTGCCAATGCAAACAACATTGCTCTCACTGGTTATTGTCCGCTTGGTTCAGCGGATAGACCCGCCAACAGGATTACGGACGGTGAACCTAAATTGTTTGAAAACAAAACAATTATAGACATTGCCAATGATAAAGGAACTACACCTGCACAAATTATGCTCGCGTGGGCAGTCAACAGAGGCACTTCGGTCATTCCAAAATCCGTGAATGCGCAAAGATTAAAAGAAAATCTTGCTGCTGCTGACATAGAGCTTTCGGCATTAGAAATGCAGAAAATCAATGATTTAGACCAACATTACCGTTATATCAAAGGTGATTTTTGGTACTTAGAAGGGAGTGGTTATACTTTAAAAAACCTTTGGGACGAAGGTTGACATGGCATCCGAAAATCAAGGTTTATTGGAAGAGTTGAGAATTTACAAAAAACGGGTAGAATCATTGGCAGAACACATTGCTGTTTGTTTTAGTCGTCTGTGCCATTTTATGGTCTAAGAATGATAAACCGAAAGACCCAATTCTTAAAAAGATATAGTTGGATATTTCCACTATTTTCAGATTTATAGATGAATGGTTCATTTATGCGGTTACTTTGTTTGCCAGAATTTTGACTTATAGTTTACTTTTCAATGCTGTAGCTTTATCAAAATATTTATTGTCTTTTTCCGCTATTATTTCATTTAGTATATTTCTAAGCTCATTCGCTTTATTCGGATATTGGGCAGCGTAGCATAAAGCGATATTCCACTGCGTGCGTTCTTTGGAAAAAGCAGCATTTTGATTGTTGATTAATGATTGGAAATAAGACAGTGCTTTATTATAGGCTTTTAGTTTAAAATTTACCAATCCTAACCATTCTTGATGGGCAAGCGTATTGCTGCTGTTATTGGGCTTTTTTTGTAACAATTCAAGTGCTCGTTTGTAGTTTTTGGCTTTATATGTATCAGAAATATCTTTGAAATTGTCCTGTTTGCCGTCATTATCACTCCGTGAAACATTGTTATTTTTTATTTCATCATCCAAATTTGCTTCTACATAAGCCAACAGCTCGTTATACTGAGGGGGTAAAGTTGTTTGTGGGTTGACAGGTTTTTCTGCTGGTAGGGTAGGGGATTTAGTTATATTTTCTTCGGATTTTGCTGTTTGATTTAGGGGATTTGATGGGATAGAATCGTTGGTTTTAGGTGTTTCTACTTTAACGACTTCGGGCTTAGTGCCTCTATTGACCCAAAGCCCGATTAAAACAACCCCCAAAATGAGACTTGCTGCTGCTACAAAACGCATCCAGTAATTAGATAAAGGTATGACCTTTATATCACTGGATTTCGTTTCATCTTTTGCAACAACCGTGAGCGGCGGAAGTACAGAATCTGATTCATCGTCAGGCATTTCGGCTTCCCACTCTTGCATTTTCAAGCGTAGGTTTTTTTGATTAAGAAGCGTCATGGCATCGTGTTCTAATTTTTGCAGCTCAACTTCCATTGCTAAGTCTTCATCAGAGGCTATTTGCCTTTCAAAATCGGCATGCTCGGCTTCATCCATCTGCCCAATGAGATAGGCTTCTATTTTATCAAATAATGCTTCGTGTTCCATGTCTAAATCATGCTTTTAAATAACTCATAAAGATGTGGTTGACTTTTGATGTACTCTCGAAAACGTAAGCGACACCGATAACTTTCTTTCTTTGCCATATCGGGGCTGCTGAATCCAAAAGTATTAGCTACTTCTTGATAGTTATATGACAGTTTGTATAGGTCTAAAATACCTTTACATCGTTCTCCTATTTGAGATAAAGCTTTATCTATCAATTTTTTACGTTCTTCGTTAATGACAATAATTTCAACACTAGGCATCATTTCATCATAATGAATTGGTTGTATTTCTACTGTATGATTTTGTCTTCGACGATTTTTATTGAACCATAATTGTTTGGCAATAGCGAGATAATATGTCCTCAAAGAACAGTGTTCATCAAATCTTCCGCGACGAATATTTTCTTGAAAAGGAAATAAAGCATCTTGAAAAGCATCTTTAGCATCGTCTGTAGTTGCGCCAAGCTGTTTAAGCTTGTTAATTACAATATCACGCAATGCTTTATCGCAGAAAAAAATACGCAATGCTTTATCTCGCTGTTCTTCTGTGCCGCATATTTGGGCAATTAAGGTTTTGTCATCAAAAGTAGAATTTGCCATTGGGTTTGTTTCGTTTGAAAAAGAGACTAATAGTTTTCATTAAATTGATAACGAAATTAGACCTTTTTTTCAAATGACGTTTACTTCTTCTGTATTAAAAACCTATTTTTATAAAAAAATATTGCCAAAATATTGAAACAGTTTGTGAAAAACATGGGCACTTACGCCTACCCACCACCATTAAGCCTTTGAACCGAGGGTTTTGGCGAGGAATCGGCATAAGTGATATGTCGGCACAATTTTGTCATTTATACTGAGGGGGGATAATGAAAGCTCATGCCCTCATTACTTCATAAGTAATAAACCTTGAAAGGCTATCGGACAAACCGTTTTTTATGCCCGCTCGAAAAATTTTATCCGCAGATTTACCTTCAATAGCAGCTGTTAGCATTGCACCAATCGCAACAAGTGTTAAGGTTTCTGCACTGATGCCAGCAGCAGCAATAATACCCTTTACTTTCCAGTAAAAAATCAATAGTTTAAGCTTAACGGCAGCAATGCCGATGAATTTGATGCCAGCGATTGTCATTGTTATTGGTTCCATTTTTATTATTTTTAATGGTGAATGAATGATTTTTAAAAAATGCAGTCGTTTTGACTGTTTGATTCTTAGTTCAGCTCACTTTTGAAACGTACCCAACGACTTTCGTTTTTTTAAAAAAAAGAATAAAAAAAAATGAGGCAGCCTTTTTTATAGGCAGCCTCTTTTTTGTAATTAATTGATTTTCAATTTATTAGTTTAAAAATAAAATTTTAATTAAAAATTCATTTAAAAATAAAGCACGTGATATGGGTACTTTTTTCATTGGATTGAACTATAGAAAGGTATTAACAATCTTTTCTAATTATTAAAAATATCAATCATGAAAAATTACCTTGTATTGTTTATTTTCATTTTGTGTACGGGTGTATCTGAGGCACAAGAGAGTTTTATGCTGCAACTTTTGCCTAACCAGACTTATACGTTTTCTATGTATCGGTTTGTGAGAAGAAATCAACCCGGTGCATTGGTTCAAGCCAGTTTCAAATTGGCAGATACCTCTTCGAGTCGTTTGTTACGCGATTTTAACCCCAAAACTGTTAAAAGTACGTGGACACTTGACCCAACACGAGTGGATCATATCATACAAACACCCAGAACGCCAGAATTTACTGTTCTTTCTGTTAAAAAGGATTCTATTGTGAATTCAATATTCGACATATACTACTTATGGTTAACGGTTACAACAACACCAAAAGCTAATGATACCATCACCATTAATGTGCGGCAAAATGAAACGATAACACTTAATCGCACTATAAAACAAACCTTAGATATTCCAAATTTTGATGGCTTGGGAAATACGTATAAGATTCCGACACCAGACGGCTTACAACGCATCAAATTGGTATTGCGGGATAGTAATTTGGCTTGGATGCGACTCAATGTTGATTCTTTTGCACTTAGTCGCACAGATTCTGTTCGTACTGTACAAATGCAATTTTCAAGTCCTGTTGGGGGTAATTTTGTCACTTACATGGCGACTTATCAGCAATATCGTGGTTTCCCGACCCACACTTTAATCCGATTTAATGTCAGCGGTGGCACTGCAACGGAAGAAGTGCAAGACGAAAGCGTCAAAATATTTCCAAATCCAGTCAACGATTATTTTTCTATTGAGTCGGAGGCATTGATAGAGCAATATCACATTTTTGATTTGTCGGGTAAATGTCTTTATTCTGCAACGGTCAATAGCCACAATGCACAAATCAACAGTGTAATACCCAAAGGGACATATTTGCTCAAACTGCAAACAACGAAGGGTCTTGTGACTAAAAAATTAGTCGTTAAGCCATAAAACACCCCCTCAGTATTATGTCATTATCGTTGGTGTCATTCCTCATAAATAACACCAACGATTTTTAAATAGTAAAAAAGATAAATAAAATCATGTTCTTTTCAGAATGTTATTATAATTTTGATAGTCGGTATTGTGATTTTGAGGATGAGAAAACACTTATAACCCTATTTTTCAAAATTCAAACGTCACCACTATGTGCTACACCCAATTGAAAGCGATTTTTCTTATTGTGTTTTTGACCTCTTTCTTCCCATGTTTTTCACAGACGGTTTCCCAAGATACTCTTTTTTCGCAGGAGTATCGCAAACTGAACGCAATGATTGACGCAGGGCAATTCACTGAGGCTATTACTGAGGGGGATACTTTTCTAAGTAATTTGGCAATTCAAGATTCCATCCTATTGTCTTATGGCAATGTACTGAACGCAATTGGTACAGCACATTATAATTATGGGACAGGCGACCAAGCGTTTTGGTTCACAGAACGCGCATTGGTAATTTTCACAAAACTGAACCATATCCAAATGGCAGATGCCTATGACCGATTAGGTGAGTGTCACTATTGGTACACCTATGATTATGATAAAGCACTTGAAAATTGTCAAAAAGCATTAGCTATTCATGAACAAAAAACGAGTGATTGTTCTAATAAAAAAAGTAGCGTTTATGCTAATCTGGGGATGATTTATGCAGCTCAATGGAATTATAGCGAATCATTGGCGAATTATAAAAAAGCTTTGGCTTGCCCAAACGATGATGCGGATTTAGGTCGTTTAAATGTCTCAATTGGTGATTTTTACTTGCGGCAAAGCCTTTACAGTCAAGCGTTGGTTTATTTTTCAAAAGCAGAATTTCATTTTAAAAAACACTATAATACAAATGAGAATCATCCAAACATAGCATCTGCCTATGCCAATGAAGCCATCTGTTTTCAATACATGGGCGCTACGGCAAAAGCCATCATTTATTACGAAAAGGCTCAACAGATTTTTGAAGCCAAACTGGGTAAAAAGCACCCAAGTATCCTAAAAATCCAAGCATTTATAGGTTTTTGTTATGCTCATAATGAACAATATGAAAACGCCTTGGCTATTTTAATTCCTCTCTCGACTCAAAGTTTTGAAGGTCAACAAGGACTTAAAACCAATGTTTTTGATAAAATAGGCTTTTGCTATGCAAGGCAAAAGAATTGGAAAGCATTGGAAAAACTTATGCCGCAATTAATTGACGAAACTGAAAATACCACTTTTTCGAGCTTAACGGATAAAGTATTGGTCTATCGAAATATTGGTATTAATTACAGAGTAGCTGAAAACTATAAGCAATCTTCAATTTTTTATCAAAAAGCACTCAATCTGATGGATAGTGTGGAAAAAAAAGATGAAAAAACGATGAATTTGATTTATTTAGAAATGGCGAATAATGCTTATGATGAGCATAAAACAGATAAATCTATCCAGTATTTTGAAAAAATATTAAATAACCGCAGTGATGTAGCAAACGAAATATCTTTAGAATATTACTATACCATTTTTGGTTTGTCGTTGGCGTATTATCAAAAATTTGAAACAAACAGCAATAAAGACTATCTGAATAAAGCGATTGATTTGATGGAAAAGTCTGTCAATATCATCTTAACCCTTCGCAACGATTATATTGAAGATAGCGATAAACAATTCCTCAACGACGATGGTAATATCGTTTTTGATAAACTCATTGAGATGCTTTTGCGGAAAAACGCCTTAGAACCCGATGCTAATATCGTCCAAAAGTGTTTTACACTATCGGAACAAAACAAAAGTATGCGTTTGTTGGAAGCCATAAAAGGGCTTGAAATCGGTAAAACGTCGGTCCTTGTGGATAGTATAAAAGCCGTGAAACAAACCATCAATAAAGTCGAAAATCAAATTGTCGCAGCGCAAAAAGATTCCGCTAAAACCAATTTGGAATATTGGAAAGCACAACTTTTTGACCTCAATCAAGAGCATCAACGTTTGGTCAATACCTTGAAAGTAACCGCAGAAGCGGATTTTAAAAACCTGTATCAGCCCGATATTTTATCCGTTGAAAGCGTGCAAAAAGGGCTGAATGTTGACCAAACGTTATTGGAATATTTTGTCGGTGACAGCAGCATTTTTATTTTTACGATTAATAAAAGCGATGCTAAAGTCACAGAAGTCAAAAAGGACTTTCCACTCGAACAGTGGATTCAACAGATGCGGACAGGGATTTATGGCTCTTTTTTGAGCAAAATGCGAGACGATAGCCTTGTGAAGCGCACAAACCGCTATGTGGAAGCGGCAACACAATTGTATGCTAAATTAGTCGCACCCGTGCAAAATATACTGAGGGGGTCGGTTGTGGTCATTCCCGACGGCGTTATGGGCAATCTGCCTTTCGATGCTTTGTTGATGGACAAACCAACGAATATTGCCCGACCACAAAACTTCAACTACTTGCTCGAAAAGCATAAAATCAGCTATTGTTACTCCGCCACTCTGCTCAATGAAATGGTGAAAAAAACGCATCGCCAAACACCCAAACAGCCATTTTTGGGATTCGCCCCGCTGTTTAAAAAAGCGAACGATACACCACAAGGCAATAAAAACAAATTTGAACCCTTAGACAATGCCGCCGAAATCACTGCCTTGCAACGCATCGTGGGCGGCGATACTTTGATTGGCAACAAAGCGACCAAAGCCTCTTTTATGCAAAATGCAGAAAATTACCGCATGTTACACCTATCCACGCACGGTAAAATGGACGACAAAATGGGTGATTATTCCTATTTAGCTTTTGCTCAAACCACCGACACCACTGATTATGAATTGCTGTACACCCGTGAGCTCTACAACATGTCCCTCAACGCCGATATGGTCGTGTTGAGTGCTTGCGAAACGGGTATAGGCGAATTGCAACGCGGCGAAGGTATCATCAGCCTCGCCCGTGCTTTCGCTTTTGCAGGGGCGAAAAGCATTGTGACGACCCTTTGGCGTGTCAATGACGCGGCGACAAAAGAGTTGATGCTGTTATTTTATGAAAATCTAAAAGACGGAAAATCAAAAGACGACGCGCTTTGGTTGGCAAAACGAGCGTATATCAGCCGCCATAAAAACGAAGCAGCCTTGCCTTATTTTTGGTCGGGTCTTGTACCGATTGGGGATATGAAGGCGATTCGGCAATAGCGTGATTGGGTACTTTTTGCTTTGAATTGAACTAATAGGATGAAAAATACTGAGGGGGTCTCCTCGGTGGACATTTTAATCTTTCACTTTTTTAAAATCTTTAAAAATGAAAAAACGACATTTTAAACTCACTTTGTTTTTTGCTTTTTTGGTTTTGGGGGTGTTTGGGCAGAATGGGCAGGATTCTGTGGTTTATACTTTGACGGATACGACGTTGGCGAATCAGTATCACAAAGAAGGGAATGCTCTATCAGATAAAAAAGAATATGAAAAAGCTAAAATGAAATATGAAAAAGCTTTGATAATAAGATTTCAAGTCTTGGGGCAAGAACATTCAAAAGTAGCAGCAATTTATAATAATTTAGGACGTATTTACTACAATAAAGCTAATTTTGATAAAGCGATTGAATATTATGAAAAAACATTATCAATTCAACTAAAAACTCATGGAGAAGAGCATCCTAATAGTGTTATTACATACTTTAACTTAGGTGCATCTTACTCTGATAAGAATGATTTTGATAAAACAATAGATTGTTTACAAAAAGCCTTAAATTCTAACCATTATCAGTCAAGAATGGTATTTGATTCGGTAATAATGATGAAAGAATTAATTACATCACTGGAACAATTAAGTGCAACCCGAATTAAACAATATAACAAAACCCAAGATAAAACTTATTTAACTCAAGCTTATGACCTATCAAACCAAGCTCTAAATGCTGTTGATTATCAATTTAAATCATTAAATACTCAAGTTTCAAAATCAGACTTACTCAAAAGTAGCATTAGCGTTTCAGAATTAAACTTACAGACAAATCAGCTCATGGCAGATGTAAAAAACGATAAAAAACTACTAATCGAATCATTCAGTAACGCAGAACGCGCAAAATCCCTTATCCTCTTCGGCTCTTTACGAGAAACAGATGCGCTTTCCTTCGCAGGTATTCCCGATAGCCTTTTAGAAAAAGAGCGCGACCTCCGCATAGACATCGCTTTCTATGAAAAACAACGTTTTGCGGAAGAAAGCAAAGGAAAAGAAGCCAAAGATTCGATTGTCAATAACTACAACAGTCAATTATTCGACCTCAAACGCAGCTACGAAACCCTCAAACAACGCTTTGAAACCGACTATCCCGACTATTACCGCTTAAAATACGATTTATCCGTCATCAATGTGGATACGGTGCAGCAAAAACTTTTGCAGCCCGACCAAACGCTTTTGGAATACTTCGTCGGCGACAGCAGTATCTTTATTTTTACGGTCAATAAAAACGATTATAAAGTGCTGGAAGTAAAAAAGGATTTTGCCTTAGATTCGCTCGTCGAAGCCATGCGGACAGGCATGTACAGTCCCTTTTCGTCGCCTGATAAAAAAGACAGCCTCGTGCTTTTTACAAAACGTTATACAGGTGCAGCGACGACATTGTACGATAAATTGGTTGCCCCCGTGAAGTCTTTACTGAGGGGGTCGGTGGTGATTGTACCAGATGGTGCATTGGGTTATATCCCTTTCGATGCTTTATTGACGGACAACCCAAAAGACATTTCTAAGCCACAGAATTTCAATTATTTGATGAAAGACCATAAAATCAGTTATTGCTATTCTGCCACCATTTTGCGAGATATGGTCAATAAAAAGCATCGTCAAGAACCAAAAAGCCCTTTTTTAGCCATGGCACCCTATTTCAAAGGTGATACAGCGAGCATAAAATCCGATACATTGGATGCCTTAGCGAGTCTCAACGATACACGACCGCCCGATGTGCGCGGCAACGCATTGAAGCCATTGCCTTCATCGGGCGAAGAAGTCACCCGATTGCAACGGATTATGGGCGGCGAAGCGATTATTGGCGCAGCCGCTACCGAAGATAATTTTACAAAAAAAGCCAGCGATGCCCGTATTATCCACCTATCAACGCACGGCAAAATGGACGATAAAGTAGGCGATTATTCCTATTTAGCCTTCACCGAACAACCCGACAGCATCGAAAACGAATGGCTTTACACCCGTGAACTCTACAACCTAACACTCAATGCCGATATGGTCGTTTTAAGTGCTTGCGAAACAGGCATCGGCAAATTGCAACGTGGCGAAGGCATCATCAGTCTCGCCCGAGCCTTCGCATACGCAGGTGCAAAAAGCATTGTAACCACCCTTTGGCAAGTGGAAGATAAAAGCATCAAAGACATTATGCTGTCCTTTTATCAGCAACTCAACAAGGGCAAATCCAAAGACGATGCCTTGCGTTCAGCTAAATTGGCGTATATCAAAAACCACAAAGGGGCTGATGCCTTGCCGTATTATTGGTCAGGTATTATTCCGATTGGAGATATGAAGGCGATTGGGCAGTAAAATACTGAGGGGGTCTATTTTCAAGTAAAAAAACGGTTTATCGAGTTGATTCGATGAACCGTTTTTTTTATTTGAAAATTTTTGAAAGATGTTGGGTACTTTTTTCTTTGGGTTGAACTAAGAGAATATAAGCAATCATTTATCATCTTTTAAAATTTAAAAAAAATGAAAAAAGTATTTCTATTCTTCCTTGCTGTTTCTACTTTATTGATTACGCAGTCTTGCCAAAAGGATAACGCAATTCAAAACTTCAATAATGAAACGACTCCGAGCAAAAGCCCATATCCTGAAGCCATTGCCGCCGAGGATTTACCTTCACCAGCAACAGCACCTTACATAGAAACAGAATCTGTAAAAATGCCACAGGGCATTGAAAAAATGGGTTGGTTGAACGGACAAAAGATTCGTTTTTACGATGCCGATGACAACACAGCCATTATTGATGGCGATATAGCCATTCCGAAATCCATTATTCAGTCTGATAAAAACGAGATTGAAACCCGCGGTGCTTATTTCTCAAGTAGCCGACCATGGGCAAATAAAATAGTGTATTATCAATTTGCCCCCCAGTTTTCGGCTGTTTTAAGGAATTCATTTACAAAAGCCTGTAATGAATGGAATCGTTTGACGGGTATTCGGTTTGTGCAACGCAGCAGTACAGCACAAACAAATTACATCTATGTTTTTGCAGGAAATGGCAATTATTCAAATTTAGGTATGTTGGGTGGTAAACAACAATTATCACTTAATGATGCCAATGTCGGTGTTGCCATTCACGAATTGGGTCATGCTTTAGGTATGATACACGAACACCAACGCAATGACCGAGACAATGTGATTATTATCAATACTGTAGCAGACTATTCGAGCATACTTCAAAAATTTTCAGCTTCTCATTACACGGCTTTCGATTGGTCGTCTATCATGATGTATGGTTCAAAACCACTGGGCAACGGGACTTTTGATATGGTTGGGCGTAGTGACCGCAGAGCATTTACCAATACCATCGAAAGTGCAAAAGCAGTAGGTCGGTATGCTTTGCCAAGCACGAGCGATGTTAATTTGATTCGAGCAATTTATCGTTAAAACGCCCAAGTAGTCACTGTCAATAATAGCCAGCAGTCATTTTCATAAATACTTCTATATCAATGAATTGCGAAGGAATAAAGCCATGACTATTAAAACTGAAAGACTTATTTTGTAATTATAAAAATCCATTATCAATGAAAAATTCAATCAATTTCCTTAAAAGCCTCACGATTTTATCTTTGTTTTTGCTCATGAGTTGTGGCAAAAAAGATACCGTCGAACCTACGCCAACAACGGGCGGACTATCTGTTAGCATTAAAATCTCGCAAAAGTCAACGGGTGCGGTTATTCCAGATAATAAACTATCTAATTGGACAATCGAAGCATCGCTTTATTCAGATGCGGGTGCTTTATTGAAAACCCAAACGTTCAATTCGGGCATTCTCACTTTTACAGATTTGAATCCGGGCAACTATAAGGTATATGCCAAAGGCTCTGTATTAAATGCTTCTTATGGTTTGCTTTCTTTAACAGGAGGGGCAAGTGGCGGTCAAGTGCAAGTGGGTAAAACAGCGAGTTCACCTGATATGTATTTCTACTATTAAAACGGATTTTGTTTTCAACTCTTGGAGAATTATTAAATTCTCCAAGAGTTGAAAACCCTTTTGCCCACCTACCTAAATCTAAAGAAAATGTTTATTAAACTTATCCTTATCTTTTTATTATCGCCCGTTTTTCTATTTAGCCAAACATCGGAAGAGGAATATCTATATGTGACTTATGGTTACAAAGAGCAATTACTCAAAGGGCTTGACGATAAAAAAGGCTACGCTTGGAAACAAATTTTAGAGTATAAATTTGTGTATGACAATGAAAAACTCATCGGGCATAAGTCCAATCTAAGCCTTTTTACCTTTGAAGGTCTTTACAGAATAGGTGAATCTAAGCCCTGTGCAATTGTTTCCATTTACAGAAAAGATGAAAACATGAAAAAGCGAGACGGTGTATTTATCTGTATTCCGCACCCAAAATCTGAAACAGACATTTATGCGAAGATGGAAACGTACTTTAAAGAAAAAGTTGATTTCAATGCGTTGTTATTGAGGTATTATGCCTTGGCATTGAGTAAACTCGGAATTGTTATTGCTCAAAATTAATATTTTACTTATTTGATAGCTAAAAACTCGTCAAAGGTTCAAATAAAAGACCTTCACAAGCAGACGTGAGCAGCGTCACTATTTTTGACAATATGCTTCGAATCATGCAAACGCTACCTTCTATCAAAGGTCAGTTAAGGCTCTATTTTGGGTTTCAATACCGATCTTTGTTTTTCTTTTTTAACCGGTAGCACAGGCTTATTATTGGGTTGGAAAAAACAAACAAACTTACTTCCCGTGACCGCTAAAGGTGTCAACAACGACAGTAAAGCCTGGTTGAGCATTGACAGTTTGCAACATATTGCCCGTCAATATACCAAAGACACATTGCAATTGCCAGCTAAAATTGACCGCTTGGACATACGCCCAATAAAAGGTATCGTGAAAGTGGTCTTTACGCAACATTTTACAGAACTGCAACTGGACTGTGCCACATAGGCGCGATTCTTTTCGTCAACAGACGACATTCAGATATAATTGAAAAAATACACGATGGGTCAATACTGGATTATTGGTTTCAAAACAGCACGGATTCGATCAAGTTATTCTACACAACAATTGCGTCTTTGGGTTTGATATTTTTATCGTTCTCTGGTCTTTGGTTGTGGTATAATCCTATCAGAATGAAGCAGATTAAGAAAAAATAGCCCCAATCAGTCCCATCTGTGTTCAATGCATTTTCATCTATCAAACCAAATACTTAGTAAAGAACGCAATCGTCCGTTCCCAAGCCAAACGTGCGGCGGGTTCATTGTAGCGTGCTGCCGATGTATTGTAATGTAAATGGTATCACGCATATCCATTCTTTAGGTGATTTAGTCCACGATTTCGCCGTCCATAAAGGCTTTAGTTTTAAACAAGCCAAGACACTTGCAAGGGATGTTGTAGGAATGTCAAAGGAAATTCACAAAGCATCCAAGTCGCTTTAAAAGATTGAACTTTTAAGTGACAAAGTTAAAACGAACGTTGAAACGCCTTAAAATTTCAGACCATAACTTATCCAATAAAAAGATAGGTTGTGGTCTGAAATTAGGGTTATACATTAATGAAGAATACACTAACAAACATAAATTCCATTACACGGTTTATTTCTAACACGAATTACACGAATTACACGAATTACTATTATGGTTCAAAAGCGACTCATCAGTAGAAAAAAAATCCGTGTAATCCGTGTAATCCGTGTAATCCGTGTTAGAAAAAAACCGTGTAATCCGCAAAAAAAATTCGTGTAATTCGTAAAATTCATCAATTCGTAGATTAATTCGTAAAATTCGTAAAATCCAAAGGGTTAAAGTTTTAGAAAAAAATTATCTTGCTCCGTTATTTGACATCCACAACTTTATATTTTTTTTACATTCTAAAAATCAACTATGGAATTGTCTATTCACAATTGGATGCGCGCAGAACCGATTGAAAAAACGGTGGAAAGAATAGCCGCCATGGGCTATGAAAAAATCGAAATTCAAGGCGCACCCGAATTATACGATACTAAAAAAATTAGCAAACTCTTGAAAGACAACGGCATCAGTTGTTGGGGTTCTGTAACCTTGATGCTTGAACAAAGAAACCTACTCGCTAAGGATAAAGCACAAAGAGCCATGTCGGTGCAATATGTAAAAGATGTTGTGCGCATGGTACACGAATTGGACGGGCAAATGGTGTCTGTTGTACCTGCTACTGTTGGCAAAATTGTGCCCGATGGTCGACCAGACGAAGAATGGGCTTGGGCAGTTGAGGGTTTGCAAGAAATTTATGCGTATGCCGAAAGTCTTGGTATTTTAATCGGTATTGAACCCATCAATCGCTTTGAAACCTATTTTATTAATCGCGGTGACCAGGCTTTGGCTTTAGCAAACGCAGTTGGACCAAATTGTGGCGTTTGTTTAGACACGTTTCATATGAATATCGAGGAAGATAATTTATATGATGCTATTCGCCGCGCAAAAGGTCGGTTAGCTGGTTTTCATGTGGCAGATAATAACCGTATGGCACCGGGTATGGGTACTTTGAATTGGGCAAAAATCATTGAAACCTTGCGTGAAATCGGCTATGACAAAGTGCTTTCCGTCGAATTTTGTTCGCCATTAGACCGTACACCCGCTAACCCGTATGCCAATTCGATTGAAACACATCCCGAAGGATTGAGCGCAGAGCAAAAGAAGTTTTTGGAAGACCACGGTAGTTCAGCAGTGACCGAAGAGTTTTATGCGATGCTCACGCGCAAATCAGTCGAGACTTTACGACCATTAATTTAGAACTTATGCTACGTTTGGTAAACTTTTGAAATTTACTAAACGTGTTGATAGTCAATTATTTACAAAAGGCACCCCCTCAGTATTTTATCAATTTTATTGTTTTTTTATTATGAAAATAACCAACGTAGAAGCCTTTTGGCTGCGCTGTCCTATAGCAAAAGAAAAACAGCATAAGTCTGATTATGGTCTTTTGACTAATTTTGATATGACGCTTGTCGTCGTCACTACCGATTCGGGATTGCAAGGTTTTGGCGAAGCTAAAGCCGCTGTGGGTTCGTCGGGCGAGTGTGCATCCATCGTTTCATGTATTGAAAATGAAATAAAACCGATATTAATAGGCAAAGATGCCCGACATATTTCGCGCATTTGGGAACATATTTACAATGGTACGCGCGACCATTATGCCCTTACCAGAGGTCGAAAATTTCCGATTTTGGGTCGGCGTGGCTTGACAATTTCCGCCATGAGTGGCGTTGATACAGCACTTTGGGATATTAAAGGCAAAGCATTGGGTGTGCCTGTTGTCGAATTGTTAGGCGGCACTTGCCGTGATATGATGCCCGCTTATGCCAGTGGTGGTTGGGCAAATGCCGATAAAATTGGCGAACAACTGTTGGGTTATGTGTCAACGGGTTTTAAAGGGGTGAAAATGCGGGTCGGTATTATGGACGGAACCGTGAAGGAAAGTGTGAAACGTGTTCGTAACGCCAGAGAAGCTTTGGGTGACGACATCAAACTCATGGTTGATGCCCACGGCACATTTAGCGTCCCGGAAGCCAAGCAGTTTTGTCGCGGTGTTGAAGATTGCAATTTGTATTGGTTTGAAGAACCCATCAGCCCCGATAATCGGCATGGCACAGCCGAAGTTCGGGCGGCTACATCTATCCCGATTGCAGCAGGTGAAAGCGAATATACGGCTTTTGATATCCGTGATTTGATTGAAGTACGGGCTTTAGATATTGTCCAGCCCGATTCAGCGATTATTGGCGGCATTACTGAAGCTATGCGCGTCGCTCATTTGGCTCATGCCTATCAACTTGAACTCGCACCGCATTGTTGGGGTTCAGCCTTTTCTTTTATGGCGGGTGTCAATGTGGCTTTTTCCGCGCCTGCGGCGACCATTATTGAGTTTTCCTTAGGCGGCAATCCGATGATGTATGATTTGGTGAATGAAAAAATTGAGACAGTTGATGGCATGATAGAAGCACCGAAAACACCCGGTTTGGGTTTGACACCGAATTGGGATTTTGTAAAAGAATTTAAGCAAAAAGTGTAAAAATACTGTCACGCGAACGCGTGATGAAGCTGGAAGCATCAAGGGGGGTAAAATTCATCATTTATCGTTCATCATACATCATTAAAACAATGGCAAGAGCAGTAAAAATAAACCATGTCGCCTTAGTGGTCAGCAATCTTGAAGAGGCTTGCGCATTTTATGAGCATGAATTGGGGCTTGAACCGATTCCCGCTTTTTTATTTGATTATCCAACGGCATTTTTCAAATTTAATGATGAGCAACAATTGCACCTCACGGAATGGGACGATACTTATTCTTTTCGTGGGCATATCTGCGTTCAAGTCGATGATATCAATACTATTTTTTTTAGAATGAAAGAATTGGGGGTAATCGACACATCGCCATGGGGCAAAGTTCGGCAATTGCCCGATGGCGCCATTCAGATGTTTGTGCGCGACCCTTCGGGCAATTTGGTGGAATTGTCATCGCTGCCCGGCAGTCCTATTGACCCTGCCATTTTTGAAGATGACCTTTTTCAAGCGGGCATTTACGTGTCAGGGCGCAATGATTTTAGAGGTTATAAATCAAAAGATGCCACTTTATACCATAAAAAATGATGTACGATGTTAGATGTACGATGTACATCTAACATCTAACATCGTACATCGTACATCATCTAACATCGTAAGTAAGCAATGAAAAAAAATGTACTCCTTTTAGAAACCATTGCCGATGAAGCGTTTCAACTTTTGGCAGGCGACCCGACTGTCCATATTTTAACTGCTTATGGGGACAAACCTTTAAATGAAGTTTTGGCCGAAAACGATATTGATGCGGTCATTACACGAGGCAAAGGACAAGTAAATAAGCAACTGATGGCGGCTTGCCCCAACTTGAAAGTGGCAGCACGTTGTGGCGTGGGCTTGGACAATGTGGACGTAAAAGAAGCGACCGCGCGGAATATTATGGTCGTCAATGCGCCAGGCTCAAATGCGGCAACCATTGCTGAACATACGATTTCATTGATGTTGACTTTGCAACGCAATCTCTATCAATCCATCAATGAAGTCAAAGCGGACAACTGGAATGGTCGAAATCAATTTGAAGGGGATGAAATCAATGGCAAAACATTGGGCATTTTAGGCTTGGGCAATATTGGTAAAAAGGTGGCTAAAATAGCCGAAGCCCTTGGCATGACGGTTGTTTATTGGCGTAAAAACAAGCACGATGTGCCTTACAAATACTTGCCTTTTGAAGACGTGTTGCGCCAATCGGATATTATTTCTCTTCATTTGCCCTTAGTTGACGATACCAAATTGTTGATTGATGCCAAAGCCTTATCTTTGATGAAAAAGACGGCTATTTTAATCAATACGGCGCGGGGCATTATCATCGATGAAGATGCTTTATTTCAAGCACTCCAAAATAAAACAATTGCAGGATTTGGCGCAGATGTCTTGACCGTCGAACCCCCCGACCCCAATAATCCTTTATTGACTCACCCCAAAGCACTTATAACTGCACACGTTGGCAGTTTGACAGCAACGACTTACAATAAAATGTGTGTATCAACGGTGAAAAATGTGTTGGCTATTTTGAATGGAAAAGAGCCAGAATTTGAAAGCGTTTTCAATAGGGTGACATAAAAGCACCCCCTTGATGCTTCCAGCTTCATCACGTGTTCGCGTGACAGTATTTTGCCTATTTTTTGCTTAATTAAACAACAATAATGAAAATAATTAAACATCATTGGATTTCTCTATCCGCTTTTTCAGCGATAATGCTTGTGATTATCACAGCATTTATATCCATCGCACCTAAGAAAATACAATTGTCAAAAGGCACGCACATATCATTGATTGGCGGCAATTTAGGTTCACGTATGATGAACTATGGCTTTTTTGATACCGAATTGCACCTTCGTTTTGCCACTTTAGGGCTATTTATCCGAAATATGTGCGATGGCGGTGACACACCCGGTTTTAGACCACATTCTGCAAGAAATGATTCGTGGGCTTTTCCAGGTGCTGAAAAATTTCAGACTGAATATGCAAAACCGTCAGGTAATGAAGGTGTTTTTCCTAAACCCGATGTGTGGTTGAGCAATTTGAAAACCGATGTCATATTGGCGTTTTTTGGGTACAGCGAGTCCTTTGCGGGTCAAGAGGGTTTGGCTCGTTTCAAAGGCGAGTTGGAAGCATTTGTGCAACATACTTTGGCGCAAAAATACAATGGCAGGACGACTCCCCAATTGGCGTTGGTGTCGCCGATTGCGTTTCAAAATTTGTCTAACAAATTTGATTTGCCCAATGGTGTGGCGGAAAATAAAAACCTTGAACTTTATACAAAAGCCATAAAAGAGGTGTCTGCAAAATACAATATCCTATTTTTAGATGCTTTTTCGCCTTCAAAAAAATGGTTTGAAACGGGCGAACAACTCACCATTGATGGTTGCCAACTGAATACTGAGGGGTATCAAAAATTTGTTAACTTATTGATTAACAATCTTTTTGAAACAAAATCTGTCTCTACAAGTATTGACAAAGATGTTTTATTAAAAGCTGTTTTAGATAAAGATTGGTTTTGGCACAATGACTATAAAATCCCGAATGGCGTTCACGTTTATGGCAGAAGATACGATCCCTTTGGACCCGATAACTACCCCCAAGAGTTGAAGAAAATTCGCCAAATGACTGCCAATCGCGATACGGCGATTTGGCGTTTGTGCAACAACCAAACTTATGATTTGGCGCTCGCAGATTCTAAAACGGAGGTTTTAAAACCTGTTGAAACCAATTTTAAAATGGGTGAAAGCATACCTTATTTATATGGGCAAGATGCTTTGGATAGATTTACCATGGCGCCTGGTTATAAAATAGACTTGTTTGCCTCTGAAAAAGAATTTCCTGATTTAGCCAATCCTTCACAAATATCTTTTGACAATAGAGGTCGGTTGTGGGTCGCCTGTATGCCGACTTATCCGCATTATAAAGTAGGCGATGCCAAGCCCAATGATAAAATAATTATTCTGGAAGATACAGATGGCGATTTTAAAGCTGATAAACAAACTATTTTTGCAGACCATTTGCACATTCCCGTAGGTTTTGAATTTGCACCCGAAGGTGTTTATGTCTCACAAGGCACGAATTTGAAACTTTATACGGATACCAATGGCGATGATAAAGCCGATAAAGTGGAAATCATTTTAAGCGGTTTTGATGACCACGATACGCACCACGTTATCCATGCTTTTTGTGCCGACCCTTCTGGGGCTATATATATGGGCGAAGGCGTTTTTCTGCATACCAACGTTGAAACGCCTTATGGAACAGTGCGGGCGACAAATGGGGGCGTGATGCGCTACAATCCGCAACAAAAGAAATTAGAAAGATTGGCGCAATTGCCCGTACCGAATCCGTGGGGTATTGCTTTCGACCAATATGGACAAAGTTTTTTAGCAGCGACATCAAGCCCTGATGTTTATTGGCTGAATGCCAGTACGGTGAAGTCCATTTATGGCTATTCTGCGCCAACTGGCAAAAGTATTATTGAAGATAAACAACGTGTACGCCCGACTTCGGGTTTGGAATTTATTTCAAGCCGTCATTTTCCAGATGAGATTCAAGGTGATATGATTATCAACAACACTATTGGTTTTTTAGGCACTAAAATGCACCAAATGGTAAACGATAGTTCGGGGTTTTTGACCAAACACCGCATGGATTTAGTGACCAGCAGCGACCCTAATTTCAGACCTGTTGATATGGAAATTGCGCCCGATGGCTCACTTTATCTTGCCGATTGGCACAATGTCTTGATAGGTCACATGCAGCACAACGCCCGCGACCCTTTGCGCGACCACGTTCATGGTCGGATTTACCGCATTACGTATCCGTCACGTCCTTTGGTGAAACCCGCAAAAGTATACGGCGCAAGTATTGAGGAATTATTAGACAATTTGAAATTGCCTGAGTACCGCACCCGCTATCGTTCAAGAAGAGAAATCAGAGAACATGACAAAAATGAAGTATTTAACAAATTGCAAATATGGCTTAAAAATTTAGATTCAAAAGATGCTGATTATGAACGCTTTATGCTCGAAGGGCTTTGGGTGAGTTGGGGCATTAATAAAATAGACCAAAATCTTTTGGCAACTTTACTCAAATCCAAAGATGAACGCATTCGCGCGGCGGCGGTTCATGTCACCCGTTTTAATGGAAGATACATCAACAATCAAGCAGCGATTTTTGCCAATGCCGCCAACGATGAAAGTGGCAAAGTGCGCATGGAAGCGATGGTTGCTAGCACTTGGTTGAATAAATCGGATAAGGAAATTGTTATAAAAAATATTGAAAACCACCCGATGGATACATGGTTGAAAACAACTTATAAATTCGTCAAAAACCCCAATCCGAAGCTAAAAGACAGTAATTTAGTGAAAAAAGTAGATAAAAAAAGCGCGCTTTTTGCAAAAGGAGAAGCGATTTACAACAAAGAAGGCTTTTGTGTTACGTGTCATCAAGCAAATGGAGAAGGTTTAGTATCGTCTGGATTTCCCCCCCTCAGTAAAAGCAAGTGGGTGACGGGCAATACGGATAGATTGATAAAAGTCGTGTTGCATGGCATTTATGGACCTATGGAAGTGAACGGGGTAAAATACCCGGGCAATGTCCCGATGACACCTTATGGCGGTATGCTCAATGATGAAGAAGTTGCGGCTATTTTGAATTATGTCCGCAATTCGTTTGGCAATTCCGCACCCGAACTCATTACAGCAAATAAAATAAAAGAAGTCAGAGACAAAACGAAGAAGCAAAAAGGGTTTTATACGCCACAAGAATTGTTAAAACAACACCCTGATGTCGAGTAAATTCTTGCTGAATAGTATTGTAAAAATAGGTGTTTTTTCATGCTACCTTGCATTTAACGGAGCCAAAACTACCTTTTTTAACATAGTTTTGGCTCGGTTAAATGAAGGGCTATCGTTAAATAATTAAAAATACTAATTCATAAAATATTTTTAATAAATAATTTATCAAAAAAAAATCAAAAATTATACCCCTCAGTATTTTACTAAAAAAGTACTCTTTTTTCACTTAAATTTCAATCATTTTTTAATGAAAAATCTTATAAAAATAACCTTAACTTTAACATTGGCTCTTGGTTTTTTATCGCTCACCCTACAAGAAAGCAAGCGCAAACCACACATTGTTTTTGTCATGGGCGATGAAGAATATCGCTCCGAAGAATCTATGCCGATGTTGGGGCAAATTCTACACCGTGAGTTGGGTGCTAAGATTTCACTGTGTTTTCCTTTGGACAGTGCGGGTCATATTAATCCCAATATCAACAATAATATTGTCGGACTGGAAGCCCTTAAAACGGCGGATATGATGATTGTCTTCACACGATGGCGGGAGTTGCCCAAAAGTCAAGCAAAATTCATTACTGATTTTGCTGAAACGGGTAAACCGATGGCTGGTTTTCGCACCGCCACCCATACGTTTATGTATAAAACGGATTCAAGCATGATGCACCTCAACAATGAATGGCCCATAAAAGTATTTGGACAGCAATGGATTACACATCACGGACATTTTGATGATAATAAATACCCCCTCACATCAGTTTCTTTTAAAGATGGCGCAAACACACCAATTTTGAATGGTGTTAAGCCTTTTCAAGCCTACTCTTGGCTTTATCATGTGGACGGTGGAAAATGGAAAATAAACCCCAATGCCAAGCCTTTTTTAGAGGGTAAATCTTTGAAATCGCAACATGAAAAGGATAATAAACTTGACCAATACCCCCTCATTCAATCCGTTGCTTGGACAAATTCTTATACAGGTAAAAAGGGTAAAACGGCAAGAATCTTTTTCACAACATTGGGGCATCCCTACGATTTTAAAGACGTTTCTATGCGAAAATTGGCACTTAATGGCATTTATTGGGCTTTGGGTTTGGAGAAAAAAATACCCTCTGATGGCGTTAATGCGGACATAGTCGGCACTTATGAACCTAATAATTCTGGATTTGGTGAAAAATTTAAAAAGAATATGAAACCTGTTGTCATTCGGTAAGTGCAGACATTCAAACAGCGTTTATATTTTAAAAAACACCCCCTCAGTATTTTTTAGTTTTAAAGCCATTGAAACCTAAAAATTAAAAAACATGAAGGGTGTTGACAAGCGGGCATACAACGCATCGCAAATTGGTGTCCATTGCGGTGCGTAACTTTGGCAACCCCTTGACACATAAACGTCGAGTCGCCTTTTGCTGTAAAGCCAAAATCATTAGACAATGATCAAATTTTCAAGCGTAATATCATTGGCACGTACATTCATCGTTGCCGCACCCCAATCATCCTCAGGATGTCGTCCGCAGCGACCGTAATCGTTGTTTTTTCCTTTTGAAAAGAAAAAAGAGAAAGAAAAAGAATAATTAAGTAGTTCATTATCAATTATTTATCGGATGATATTTATACGCAATTTTTTCTAACACGAATTACACGAATTAATCGTATTCGTGTAATTCGTGTAATTCGTGTTAGAAAAATTTATCTTCACAACACTATTTCGACAACAACCATTTCACCATACCTCGAGTGGCTTTGAAATTGTCAAATTCTACAGGCAATTTGCGTCCATCGAGGTATTCGTTGTAAATCCAAGGATCGCCGAGTACAAAAACACGTCCTTTGCCATATTTCGACACAGCAAAAATCACATCACCGTTTGGAGAAGTAAATGCCGATTGCGCAGGTTTTTTAATATTAAGCACGGACAACTCTTTCACGTATATTTTTTTAGCATCGCCAAAAATTGGGTCATTGCCTGACAGCATAAATGTACCATCGGGATAGTAGTCGTTTTTAACAAAATTGATGTTTTTGTCTGAAAACGTAATGCCAAATTGAGTTGCTAACTTATTGAAATTAGGAATCTCACAATTTGTCGTATCGTTTGCAAACAGCACCAATGTACCACCTTCTTTAACCCAATTTTTAATGACGCTGACACTCGCATCGTTCATATAATGCGGGTTCGTTGTTTCCTTTTTTGTATCAGGGTCAACGATAATATAAACCGATGCACCTTTGAGGTTAGCTACCGAAGGCGCTGTTTCAATTGGCTTCATTTTCGCGCCAAATTGATTGAAAATACCACCCAAAACAGAGAATCCTGAATTCATACGATCATCCAAAGTATAATGAAAACGTTCCATTTTGCCATCAAAACCCTTGCGGTATTCGTTGTTGAAGTAGTAGTCTAAAGCCACCGTTTTGCCTTTTCCGATGACAACATCTTGGCTTCTTTCTATTTCCAAACAGAGGTTGATAAAGGGACCGACGCCTTTCAAATCGTTTTGCCGAATCGGTTCACCAATATAATATTCGTAGGTGCCATCCCGATAAGGATTGCCGCCCAAACCACTCACAGAGACGGTTTTTTCAAGATTGACAGAACCATCCGCATTGTTTGTCACAAAATTTTTGAGCATACCCGCATAACCTTTTTGAGCGGATGCCCAATATTTGGCAGGTAAAACGCCCAAACGCACACCTTTAACCAAGGCAAAGGACAACATAGCGGTGCCCGATGCTTCTGCATAATTGCCCTTATCTCCTACCCTATTCATCACTTGCCACCAACAGCCATCTTTATCTTGAACCTTAACAACAGCTTCTGCCAAACGCCCTAAAATGGCAACCAATTCAGCGCGACGCGGGTGATTTTGTGGGAAGTAATCCAACACATCTACTAAAGCGACGGCATACCAACCCATGGCACGATCCCAAAAATTCGGCGATTGACCTGTTTTTTTGTTTGCCCATTTTTGTTCTTTCGATTCGTCCCAACCGTGATACAACAAGCCTGTTGTCGCATCACGACCATTTTTTTCCATCCATACAAACTGATTAGCAATGTCATTCCAATTGTCTTCTTTGAACAATTTAGAATATTCCGCATAAAAAGGCTCTGCCATATATAAGCCATCAAGCCACATTTGATTCGGATAAATGTTTTTATGCCAAAAACCACCTTGCTTTGTACGCGGTTGCGTTTTGAGTTGACCCCTCAGTATATCCGCTGCTTTTTTATATTTTTCTTTGCCTGTGACACTATAAAGCGTCAAACATTGACGACCGGGCGTGACCAAATCTATATTATGTTCCTCACCCGAATAGGTGCGAATCGAGCCGTCATCTTTGACATAAAAGTCAATATTTTTCTGAATATAATTGAAATACGCACCTTTTCCTGTCCGCAACCACACATTCTCACAAGCGTTTAGTACCACACTCATTTCGTAATTCCAACGAGCAGGTTTCCCTTTACTTTCCTTTGCATAATATATTGAGTCTTTATTTTCGCGGATAATCGTTGCCATCATGCGTTCCGACATCGGTAATTCCTGCGCCAAAAGGGTAAAAGCAGCACTCATCATAAGTGCTGCGCTAAAGAGTCTTTTCTGAATGGATTTCATTTTTAAAATTTTATTTTGTTTCGTCAATTATTCACATTATAAAAATGCGAACAAAGCTAATAGGCACAACGTTAATTTTTTGCAAGAACAGCGAAAACGTTTTAAAAATACTGAGGGGGTCAATACTTGACCCCATTTACCACGACTTTCTTACTATTCAAGACCTTTATTTCAGGTTTCCCTTCTGAAACAAATTGCACGTTTTTCAACGTAATACCATCTCCTGCAGTGCAAAACATCGCATTTTTGGCTTGTAACATCGCATTTTCAATGACCACATTTTGCACATTCATTTCTGGCAAACCTTGAACATACACACCATAATTTGCGCCACGACAAATGACATTGCGGATAAAAATATTGCGAAACTGCGGGGTCTCTTCGGTCACAGGCTTCATGTCGCCTTGTGGATTTTTAAGGGCTTCGGCAGCCTCTTTGCCGTTATAATACATATCAAAAAGAATGGCTTCGGCAGGAATATCGCTCATGGCAATATCGGCAATATAGATATTTTCAACTATTCCGCCACGTCCACGTGTTGTTTTGAATCGCAAGCCAATATCCGATCCCATAAACGTACAATTCGACACAAATATATTGCGCACACCACCCGACATCTCAGATCCAATCACAAAACCGCCATGCGCTTGATACACGCGTGTGTCGCGGATGATGACATTTTCAGTGGGTATGCCCCGCTTGCGTCCAGACGCGTCACGACCAGATTTTAAGGTAATACCATCATCGCCGACATCGAAATTGCAGCCTTCTACGAGGACATTACGGCACGATTCTAAGTCCAAAGCATCGCTGTTTTGGGCATAACTGGGTGCTTTTGAGATCACATTTCTAATCGTCAAATGGTCAGTCATTAACGGGTGCATCGTCCATGCTGGAGAATTTTGGAATGTTACGCCCTCTAATAAAACCCGTCTGCAACGATTCAAAACAACCATATTTGGGCGCAAAAAGTCATGAATCGTTTCATATTCTTCTTTTGACGACATCAAAGACCCTGGTTTGTACCACTCATTGCCTTTAAGCGATTGAGCCGATGGATACCATATCTCCTTTTTGGCATCAAATACGCCCCCTTTCAAAGCTGTTATTTTTTTCCAATCTGCATCGTTTACTTTGCTGCGTTTGAGCATACGCCACACTTGTCCATTGCCATCAAAAATACCTTCGCCTGTCACACCCACGTTTTCGGCATCGGTTGCTGAAATCGGTGCTTGACTACGCATTGTTTCGATGCCTTCATAAGTCGCAACGACCAATGGGAAAGCCGTTCTATCGTCTGTGAAAAGCACGAATGCACCTTTATCGAGGTGCAAATTCACATGACTTTTCAAAACTATACCTGCTGTCAACCACAAACCTGGAGGCACGACAACCACGCCCCCACCCGCTTGATGCGCCATATCAATTGCTTGATTGATGGCTTGTGTATTGAGTGTTATGCCGTCAGGTTTTGCGCCATAACGAACAATATTATAAGTGTCACGACGAAAAGCAGGCAGACAAATTTTAGGCAATTCGTACGCATATTTTTCTTCAAAAGCCGATTTTTTAAGGAAACTGCGCAACGGGTGACCTATTTCAACCAAACTTTCAGCTGCAATACTTGCCATCAATTCCGCGCCATAACGTGTAAAATGCGTATTGTCTTCGCTTCCTTTTGGAAATTTTGGCGAATAACCACCGCCAAAAATCATAAACATAGATTTGGAACCGTCCACACCATTTGCTTCAATTGCCTTTTGGCTTTTTTGGTGCATATCCAACAAAGGCACATTTAAATCCTTCGCCAAAGCACGGACAACTGAGGGGTACTCTCCATGTTGATCCACAAACTTGTCCTTGTCATCAAATTTGCGGCGCATGACAGGCGTTGCCAAAATCGGGTTTGCGCCTTTTGCGCGAATTTCAGCTATAAATTGCGTTAAATTCTGTTTGTAATCCGTTTTAGGCATCGCATAACGAGCGGTATCAGACTCCTTTTGGTCGTTGTGTCCAAATTGCAACAAGACATAATCGCCTTTTTTTACTTTGTCAATCATGCCTTTCCAATGCCCCAAAGTGCGGAAACTTTTGGTTGAACGCCCATTCACCGCATGGTTTTCTATGCGGACAGCATCGGTGAAATATTCGGGCAATACCATACCCCACCCCGTTTCGGGCGCATCAATCACTGCTTTATTTGCCATCGTTGAGTCGCCACAAAGGAAAACAGTTGGTTTGTCATCGGGCAAAGTCCAAGCCCAAATAGTAAGTGCGAAAAGCGCACAGAAAACTGTTTTTACAGAAATACGGAAATGCAGAAATGCAGAATTTTTCATAATGCCTATATTCTCATTGTTTAGTGAAATAATGCTCGTTTTCGATACTTGATTGGCAAATCTAAGTATCGAAAATGGTTAAATCGGCAATATTTACGAGAACGTTTCCGATAATTAGGCAAAAATTATATGGAGTGCTTTAAAATCAAGAAAATACTGAGGGGGCATTTTTATATCAGCAAGGGTGCTGTAAATTTTCCTTTATCCTTTTCTAAGTCTCATCTTTCCGACGCAACGATGCTGAACAAAACATTAAAACTGTTTTTACAGAAATACAGATTTCTGTATTTCTGTAAAATTGATTATGTCCGCTTCTGTATCTATTTTGAACTGTAAAATATTGATTTTCAATAAATTATAACTTCAAACAAGTCATAAACTTGTGAGATATTTTTCTTTTCATAATCACAATCATCAAGATTTTTTCTCGTTTTTCGATTCATCTAAAGCCTTTTGTTCCTTCTTTTCAGCTAATAAAGTCAAATAATTCGTATCTGAAACGACCTGTTGACCTGTTGTTTTCTCAAAATTTTCCCGCGCATTGCCGGCACCCCGCCCACCTTTTTGAGCTGCTTCGTGATTTTCTACAAAACCCTGCGCTTCGTCTTGAACCGAAAAAAGGCGGGTGGACTCCTCCCCCAATGCCGTAAAAATTAACTCTAAATTGGTCATGTGATCCCGCAGGTTTTGGCGCTCAAGTCCTTTAAAATCAGCGTGTTGCACTGGTGTCATGCCAAAAGTTGCCTTGGCAATTTCAGCCGTCAATATGGCGTATTCCTGTCCATCTTTCACTCCTCTATTTTTCCATTCATTGGTCAAAGCTTTACGGGTTTCAATACTCTGAACACGGCGCAATATCCACTCTTCCGAGTAGCCTTTGGCACGATACAGCTCCGCTTGTCGCTCGGTCAAGAGTTCAGGATCTTCCGTTTCCTGTATGCGTTCACTGCCAACTTGCGCGAGCCACAATTTTAACGGCTCTACTTTCGGAGAAGAAATAGACATGCTAATTCTCAATACCCCCTCAGTATTAGCGCAATTCATTTTCTGTTTACCGCCTTCTGTATCTACAGCAAGGGTACTGTAAATTTTACCGTATCCTTTTTTCAATTCTTCATCTTTGCGACGAAGGTTCGACCAATAAGCTTTCGGATTTTTCGTCTCTGTCAAAATCGCCAACACATCATCCAACACGAAAAACCATTGTTCATCGTGCCAAATTTTTCTAATTTCTATACCGCCAAATGGGAGTAATCCGTTTTCATTTTCCATGATTTATTGTTTTATTTTTCCACAATCAAAAACAAATTTTTGCAAACTAACAAATACGAATGATGTCGTATAAAAACTATTCCTAACCCAAATTAACTCCCTTTTACAGCCGCTAACTGCTGCTCTAAATCCGATAAAGCGACCCCATAGAACTTGTTTATTTTTAAAAATTGGTCTTTAAAAACTTCTTCTATCTTGATTTTCAATAAGTTAGAAGCCATTCCGTTTTTTTGAAAAATAGTCTTAGGCGATTCGTGGGCGGGAAAAATTGTTGACGTTAAGCTACCCGATTTTGCCCGTACTTCTTCAAAAATCGAAGAGAAGCCCCCCTCAGTATTTTCGACAATTTTATCAAAAATAGGCTGTTTTTCTGCTTCCCATGCTTGCTTCGTTTCCCGAATGTGTGCTTCAAGACGTTTGACATCCAAGGTATTTGTCTTTGTTGCGGGCGTTGGTTTATCTATTTTCTCTTGTTTTGTCGCCATCGGTTGCCAATCCTCTTGCAGGGCTTTGACGAAAAAACCCGCTTGATTACGGGTCTCTCCCCTACCCGATTTTTCGCACAATGCCCATTTTTCGAGAAAGTAGATTTCAATATTATTTTCGCATCTCAAAACAGCCTCTTCCCTTGCTTTTTCATCAGCAATAACCGTAAAACCTGCCTTTTCGTACCGCTTTAAAGCAGCCGCTTTAAGACCTAATTTAGTCAATTTTTGAATGGTTTCATTTGAAACAGTCGGTTGTAGGGACGTTTTCAACATCAAAGTTTGACTCGGCACATCTTCCACGACCCCCTCAGTATGAGGGACATTAGAGACGGAATTGGAAAAAATCATAAACTTTAAAGCTGTGACTTTTCGACCCGTTTTTATCTCCTCGCAGTCAAAAGTAATGTCGGTATTCGCATCTAAATCTCGTTTGGCAATAGACAGCACTTTGTCTTTAAAATTGGCATAATACTCATAATTTGAACCCAAAAGCAACTGTAAAGCACCTAATTCAAATGTCCGATGACCTATGTTCCTGTATTGACTCAACAATTCATACAAGCGAATGGAGTACGCACTGCGCAACCGAGCAATATAGTGCAGTGGATAGCGCGTAAAATTGCGTTTCAATGCCAATAAATATGGTTTTAGTAACAAAGACACCTCAAAAGTCACCGTCCGCGCCGCCGAATCCATCTCATAACCGGCAATAAAATAGGCAGTTGTCACTTTATCTTGCGTTTTTATCACGATGGGTTCTTTGTTCAACCGGTCGGCGATGTCTTTCATTTCGGGATAAAAATTGCCCCACGACGTGTTTTCCTTATAGCCTAAAAAGTCTTTGAGCGTGCTAATTGGCACAGTATAAAGCTTCAAATCCTTATCATCGGGGCTGATAAGCGACAATATGAGACGCGCCACTTTATGCGCACGCGTCGTTAATTCAGGCGAGTAGGACGCTTCAATCAGTTCATTTGACTGAACTACGACGAATTTATTGGTTTCATTAGTGAGTAGAAACATAATTATCCCAGTAGGTTTTCAAGTGAAAAATCTTTCAAACGTAATTAATTATAACCTCTTGCCCTAAAAGTTAGGGATAATATTTTTCAAAAAATGGTCATTTGGCATAAAAACAAAGATTTGCGTACTGAAAAGGTTATAATTGCTACTGAAAAGGTTATAATTAAGTGCATAACTAATTGACTATCAAACCGTTATAGCGGTCTAAAACAAGATAAAAAGATTTATAAAACAAGAACAACAATAAGCGACAATCTTTTTTTGTTTTTGTCTTTTTTAAAATATTTGAATTAAACCATTTAAACACGACCCAACACTGTTAACAACTATTGCTGTTTTTATAGTTTAAAACAAGATTAGGACGTACTGAAAAAGTTATAGTTAATCGTCGTCAGAGTTACCCCCTTGATGCCTATGGCTTCATCAAGCTGCAAGCATGACAGTATTTTGGTATTTAGTGTACTGAAAAAGTTATAGTTAATGTTGGGATTCATATCCACCGTCATGCTATTTTTGAAGTTTTTGTAAAACCAAATCTTCCTACGAACCTACTGAAAAAGTTATATTTAAAATTGGGACTCTTACTTTATCTAACTCTATTTTGCTCAATTTCCACGAGATTATTCCTTTTTGAACGAATTCATCTAATCATCATTTCTTCATTTACAGATAACTGTATTTCTGTATTTACAGAAATCTGCAAAAAAGTTTTTCTGTAAAATCGTGTTTCTGTCTTTGATGTTTTCTGTCTTTCTGTATTTTTGCATTTAATTAAAAAAAATAACACTTATGGTTTTAGCAGTTGTCAATTTAAAAGGTGGTGTAGGGAAGTCCACCGTCAGTCAAAATTTAGCGGTTAGTTTTACTTTGGCAGAAGTGAAAACCTGCATTGTAGATACCGATTTTGAGCAGCAAACGTCCATGAAATGGGTCGAACAACGCGGCGATAGGTTACCTCGCATTCCCGTTTTTACTATCAGTGAAAAAGCTTTGTCGAGCAATTTGGCAGAATTGCGTGAGACTTATCAACTCATCATTGTGGACGGTACGCCTGCCCTTTCGACCTTGGCGAGTCGTATATTGCTTGAAAGCGATCTGGTTTTGGTACCAATTACGCCTACTGGCTTCGATTTGTGGAGTTTTGAGAAGTTTTTAGAACGTTATGAAGATGTCAATTCACGCCGTGAAACCAAACTGCCTGCATGTCTTGTGATCAATCGTTATCGCAAAACGAGTTTCCATAAAGGTGCCGAGGAAGCGATGCGGGATTTCGATATTCCTTTGTTGGAAAGCCGAATTGCTGACCGCATGGCGTATCAAGAGGCGGGTTTGCAAGGTCTGGGTGTGATGGAATACAAGGATAAAAAAGCGATTGAGGAAATAGATAATTTGACCAATGAAGTGTTTGAAATTATGAAATCGCTTTAAAAAATGTTTCTGTTTTTCTGTATTTCTGTAAATAATGATTTACAGTTTTAATTAAATTATTAAAAATCAAGTAGTTATGAGTGATAAAAAAGATTTTTTCTCAAAATCATTGAGTCCAGCTAAGAAAACGATTGTCCCCTCAGTAGCGGAGACACTCGATGCCCAAATCCAAGTAAACACAGTTGTCAAAGAAATTCAAGACGGCGGCATACAGCGTTTGACCTTAGATATTCCGCTTGAATTGCATCGGCGTATCAAAATTCGGGCTGCAGAGCG
>JAYTUQ010000263.1:0-1516 GCA_043744455.1 Saprospiraceae bacterium
CAGCGTTGACAAAGAAATCAATTCAACAATACATCAATGACTTGATTACTGAACGTTTGAAATCTGCTTTAAAGAAAGAAGATGCAGACGAGCAAAAAATTACAGAACAAGAAGCAGTTTTAGCAGCAGAGACAGCAAACGAAAGTAAAGTTGACACAACACCAGAAGAATTAGAAGGCTTTATGATTGTAAAAACAATTCTTCGACAAAAAATTGCTTCAAGTAGAATTGCATTTAGAGATGCTCAATCTTATTTTGCTATTTTACTTGACGACAATAATCGTAAAACAATTTGCAGACTTTATTTGAATGGCGGAAAGAAATATTTTGCTTTTATTGACGACCAAAAGAAAGAAGTTAAAAATGAAATTACGACACTTGACGACATCTTTAATTTTGCAGAAATGCTTCATAAAATTGTTGCAGCTTACGACACTGAAAAGAAAGGCAGCAGCTAACAAAGGTATTGCTGCAAGCAGGGCGGGACGTTGTTATCTTCGGCTGCGGTTCGCTATCAGCTTCGGTTTCGGCAGGACAAGCAACCTTAAACTTTTGTTTGTTATCTTTTACTTTTATATCTTTATTCAGTAGCGGTTGGGGGCAGACACAGCAATGAATTCCCTGCCTGACAGCAATACCCGACCGTTAGCGGCTATTTTAAAGCGACATTCCGTTATGAAACAAAATTTTCTTTTTCTTGCATTTACCGTTTTTTCTTTGACGGCAACTTCTCAAAATAAAATGCGTTCAGTTGACGAATTAATTAACAAGACCGACCCAGGTTGGACACTCGTTCAACAATGGATTGACTCTGCAAAAAATAAAGTAGATGTGCTTTCGTGTGACACAACAAAAGCAAAGTATGCATTGTACAAAACGCAAGTGACGACACGTTCACCAATGGGAGCTATCATTTATTTAACAGGTGGTTTACTAATTGACAACGGATGGATAAGAATTTTAGGTTCAGGGAATAGTAAACTTAGCAGGACACTTCCAGATTGGAACAAAGGCAAATCATTTAAAGAGTTTGGCGACAGACCGCCCTTCCTTTTAGTTGCAGACGATGTTGTTGGTGGTTTCTTTGCAATTAACGGTGGGCAGTTTGGTAAGGACGCAGGCAAAATCTATTATTTAGCCCCAGACAATTTAGAATGGGAAGCATTGGATATGACTTATACTGAATTCTTAAACTTTTGCTTTAGTGGCGACCTTGCTAGATTTTATGAAAACCTACGTTGGACAAATTGGAAAGACGAAGTCTCTAAGCTTGACGGCGATAGGGTTTTTAACTTCTACCCGTTTTTGTGGACAAAAGAAGGCAAAGACATAAATAAAGTTTCTAGAAAAGCAATTCCAATTGAGGAGCAATACAGCTTTAATATGAGTAGCCGTATTCAATTAGGGGTGGACAAAAACAGCCGCTAACAAAGGTATTGCTGCAAGCAGGGCAGGACGTTATTATCTTCGGCTGCGGCTCCCTATCAACTTCGGTTTCGGCAGGACAAGCATCGCT
>JAYTUQ010000264.1:0-5794 GCA_043744455.1 Saprospiraceae bacterium
CGGCGTATTCACAGATTTTGACAACGATGGCGATCAAGACCTCTTTGTAAATCACGATTTTGGCTATAAAAAAACGTCTGATTTATTGTTTAAAAATCAATACCCTTGGGCTTCATTCAAAGATGTGAGCGCAGCAAAAGGCATGGATTTGAAGATAAACTCGATGACTTCAGCTGTTGGCGATTTCAATAACGATGGTTGGATGGACTATTTTATTACCAATATTCGTTTCAACAAATTTATGGTCAATCAAGGGGCAGGAAAGCCGTTCAAAGAGATGTCTAAAGACCTGGGCACCAACTACATCACCATCAGTTGGGGTGCTAATTTTGCAGATTTTGACCATGATGGCGACTTAGATTTGTTCGTTGCCAACGGCGATTTAAACCCAAATTGCGTGCCGATGGCAGATTATTATTTTGAAAACAATAATGGAAAATTTGAAGAAAAAGCCCGTATGAAAGGGCTAAATGACTACGGTATTGGGCGTGGTTCTGTTGTTTTTGATATGGACAATGATGGCGATTTAGACCTTTTGGTTGTCAATCAAAGACCCGTTTCAACTTCTCCTGTCGAGTCAACAACACACCTATTCCGCAATGATTCAACCTATGGCAATTGGATAAAAATTGCCCTCAAAGGTTTAGATGCTGAAACGCATGGTATAGGTTCGCGAGTAGAAATTGCTTTCAACGGCAAGCATCAAATTCGAGAAATTGATGGCGGTGGCTCGAGCCATTTGTCTCAAAATACCACCTATGCCCACTTCGGCGTAGGCGATGCCACTCAAATTGATGAAATCATCATACATTGGACAGGTGGTAACACGCAGGTTTTAAAAAATCAAAAAGTCAATCAATTCATAACTATCACGGAGGAAAAATCATTTCGGCTTCATTCATTTTTGAAATGGGCATTACAAGGCTTGTTTGGTTTATTAGTTCTTGGTATTATTTATTATTTTTTAAGAAAAAGAAAAAAGACAATTTGACTACTCGCTTCCCGAAAGCATCAGGATTTCGTACTGCAACAGTATAATCATTAAAATACGCCTATATTTCTAACATAATTTAATCAAAGCAAAATGAAAAGAGCATTTGTCACATTTACACTGTTAATAATCTGTTTATCAAGTATATACGCACAAGTAAAATTCAGTTTTAAAGAATGGGAAGACCCCTCAGTAACACAACTTGGACAATTGCCGCCGCATACTTTTGCGATGGATTACCCGAACACAGAAGACGTTTTTGAGAATGATTTTTCAAAGTCACCCAATTACAAGTCGCTCAATGGTACTTGGAAATTTTACTACGTCAACACACCCGAAGAACGGCCACAAGCCTTTTATAAAGACGGTTTCAATGATTGGACTTGGAAAGAACTGAACGTGCCATCAAATTGGGAATTAAAAGGTTTTGGCATTCCGATTTATACAAATGTGATATTTCCATTCCCTGCCAATCCGCCTTATATTGACCATGCTTACAACCCTGTTGGCTCGTATCGCCGTTCGTTTACAGTGCCTGATAATTGGACGGACAAGGATGTGATATTACATTTTGGCTCTATTTCAGGTTGTGCATATGTGTGGGTCAATGGTCAAGCTGTCGGTTTGTCCAAAGCTGCCAAATCACCCGCCGAGTTCAATATCACACCTTTTTTGAAAAAAGGAAACAACACCCTTGCCGTTCAAGTCTATCGTTGGCACGATGGTTCTTACCTCGAAGACCAAGACATGTGGCGGCTTTCTGGTCTTGAACGCAATGTATTTTTGACCGCTAAATCGCCTGTTCACATAGCCGATTTTTGGGTAAAAGCAGGTTTAGACGACAATTACAAGGACGGAACGCTGTCTGCAACAATTGATGTGAAAAATTCGACCCCTCAGTACAGCGTCGAATTATCCATTTTTGATAAAAATAAAAACAAAATTTTTACGCAAAATAAACCCCTCAGTAAACAAGTAGTAATGGACGGAAAAGTGACAACACCCGCCCAATGGAGTGCTGAGCAACCCAATTTATACACCGCTATTTTGACCTTGAAAAATGAGAAAGGACAAACCGTATCCGCCACAGGTACAAAAATTGGCTTCCGAAGGACTGAAATTAAAGGCAAAGATTTCTTAATCAATGGCAAACGGGTACTCGTAAAAGGGGTGAATCGGCACGAACATGACCCCGATTTGGGCAAAGTGCCGACGCGTGATTTGATGATAAAAGACATTATCACAATGAAACAATTCAACATAAACACTTGTCGCTCATCACATTATCCAAATGACCCAATGTGGTTGGCATTGTGCGATGAGTACGGTATGTATGTGGTTGATGAAGTGAATATTGAAGCACATGGTTTGGGTGCAGAAATGCAATCAATGCCCGCCGACAAATCGCGTCATACGGCTTACGACCCAAAATGGAAAGCGGCGCACCACGACCGCACGCAACGCTTGATTGAGCGCGATAAAAATTATGCGTGTGTCGTCGTTTGGTCGTTGGGTAATGAGTGCGGCAATGGGCCCGTTTTTTATGAAACTTACGATTGGATTAAAAAAAGAGACAATTCACGCCCCGTTATGAGCGAACAAGCGGATGAAAATAGGAATACTGACATCGTTTGTCCGATGTACCCCTCAGTCAGTAATATGCAAAAATACGCCAATGACAAATCTAAAACACGTCCTTATATTATGTGTGAATATTCTCACGCCATGGGCAATTCAAATGGTAATTTTAAAGAGTATTGGGATGTCATACGTGCTTCTGACAATATGCAAGGTGGCTGTATTTGGGATTGGGTGGACCAAGGAATTCGGACTAAAACACCAGATGGACGCAGCTATTTTGCGTATGGTGGCGATTTAGGCAGCCAAGACCAATATAATGATATCAATTTCGTATGCAACGGTTTGGTGGACGCTGACCGCAATCCGCATCCAGGCATTTATGAAGTGAAGAAAGAATATCAAAATATTATATTTCAAGATGAGGATTGGAAAGCAGGAAAAATTAAGGTAAAAAATGAGTTTTCTTTTACCAATTTGAAAGATTTTGATTTCCGTTGGGAACTTCGTTTGGGCGGAGAAAAGTTTAAAGAAGGGACTTTTACTTTGGAAGCCAATCCAGGGGAAACCAAAAGTGTAAAGCTTGATTTACCTATGGCTAAGTTGAGCACTGGTGCAGAAGTGACCTTAAATCTCTTTGCATATCAACGTTTTGCGACCCCCTCAGTACCTGCGGGACATGAATTGGCTTTAGAGCAATTTGCGCCACAAGGCAACTATTTTGATAAACAAGCAGACAATAAAGGCGATTTAAAAATTGAAAAAACAGACAATACTTTGAAATTTATGTCTGGCAATACAAGCGGTGAAATCAATTTGAAATCGGGCGGTATCAACCAATTAGCCTACAATGGCAATAATATTATCGGTGGTTTTTTCCCTGAACCTTACTTTTGGCGTGCGCCAACGGACAATGATTACGGCAATAATTTCACCAATTATGCACGTGTCTGGACGTCGGCTCATGTGCGCCGCATGGTAAAAAATGTGACTGTTGGCAATAAAAATACTGAGGGGGTGCCTGTGACCATACTTTATCGTTTGCCCGATGTAAAAGCCGATTATACGGTGAATTATATTATCAGAAACGATGGTTCAATCCAAATTAATGCAACTTTAGAATTACCCGCTGACAGTGAAACGCCCGAATTGCCGCGTATGGGTATGCGTTTTGGCTTGCCGTCCACCTACAATCAAGTGCAATGGTATGGTCGTGGTCCGTTTGAAAATTATGCGGATAGAAATACCGCTTCGTTGCTCGGTGTTTACGCTGCTGATACCGACAACGGCTGGACACGTAACTATATTCGTCCACAAGAAAGCGGTTATAGAACAGATATACGCTGGGTGAAACTCACAAATACTGAGGGGGTCGGTTTATCGGTCGAAGGCTTGCAACCCTTGTGTTTTAGTGCCATGTCTCAAATAACAGAGGATTTTGACGAAGGCACAACTAAAAAAAACCGACATGTAACCGATATTGTGAAACGTCCTTTCATCACTTTACATGTTGATTTGGGTCAACGGGGTGTCGGTGGAGACAACTCATGGGGTGCTGAAACGCATGAGGCGTATCGTATGAAAGCTAAAAAATACAGTTATGGCTTTGTGATTCGCCCAATAGGAAAACCGTAATACAATCCATAAATAAAAAATGCAATGTCTTGAATTTCAAGACATTGCATTTTTTATTTATGGATTGTATTACGGTTTCGAATCAACTAATTTTAGGATAAGGCAGAAAAAATTCAAACTTAACAAACATAATGGCAATTACACAAAGTTTTTCTAACACGAATTACACGAATTACACGAATTACACGAATTTTTTTTTCTACTGATTTATCCCTATTTTTTTAAATATTTTGAATAAAAGAGCCTCAATTGCTTAAATATACTGATGGAACATCCCGAGAATATCGGGAGGGGGTCATCCAAATATCCACCGCATCATCAAATACAAAACTGACGGACACATCAAACACCCCAAGCCCGTATAAAACGTCGCCGTCAATGCACCATAAGGCACGAGTTTCGGGTCGGTTGCGGCGAGACCAGCTGTCACGCCACTTGTTGTTCCCATTAAACCTCCGTAAATCATGGCGGTATGTGGATTGTTGAGACCAATGTATTTGGCAATAAAAGGCGTTGCAATCGTTACTAAAATCGCTTTGACAACACCCGCCGCAATACTAAGGGTAATGACATCGGAACGCGCACCAATTGCCGTTCCCGTCACCGGACCAACGATATAGGTACACGCACCTGCGCCGATTGTTGTCATACTTTTTGCGTCGGTGTAACCATACAAGTAAGCAATGCCCGCCCCGACAATAAATGTTAAGACAACACCCAAAAACAGCGAAATAATACCCGCCAATCCTGTTTTTCGCATCAAAACGAAACTCGCCCCAAAAGCAGTTGCAATAATCGTAAAGTCGCGCATCATCGCGCCGCCCATCAGAGAGAAACCCGAAAAGATTTTTATGTCCGCAAGACCCGCTTTACCGCCCGTCATTAAGCCACTCACATAAGCCATGATGAGTCCAATAATGATGGCAATTGCCGTACCCGGTATCTTCTTATTCAATACTTTTACAGAAAAGATATTTGATGCATACATCACTATCCCGACCACTAAAAAGGCGAAGACTAAACCGTTTTTAACTAAGAAACTTGCTATAACTTCCATGATTTACACTCCCTCGGTATTTTTAGGTTTAAACAATTTTGATAACAACGGAATCATCGCGAAGGCAACTACTGTTGGAATAATTCCCGCAAGAATCGCTAACATACCACCTGACACCGCTGCCGTCACATTCTGCGTAGCAGACATGGCGACGATGATGGGAATATACATATTGCTCCAAAAACCAATGCCACGCTCGGTCTCAATAGCTAAATAACCACGCTTTTGCATCCAATCAGTCAATACAATCAGCAACAACATGGCAAAACCCACACCACCGACGTTAGCATCTATGCCTAACATTTTTCCTAAGCCTTCGCCGAACAATTGTCCTGTGACGTAACAGGCGGCAAGTATGGCAACTCCGTAAATATTCATTTATTTTTAATGTATAGTTGATAATGGATAATGGATAATAGTGATAATCGTGCAATTATTGGAGTCGCCCGTAAAAAGTTGACAAAAAGGAATAGAAAATTTAACTCGATTAGAGTAAATTTTTTCTTTAGACAAGGTATTTAAAATTAAGCAAT
>JAYTUQ010000265.1:0-59627 GCA_043744455.1 Saprospiraceae bacterium
AGTAGTTAGTTTTAAAACTAAAATAATTCACTCGATTGTTTAACAATTTTAAATTTTTTAAAGATGAAAACCCGATTGTTTTTTATTCTGATTTTAGCGATTTCGCTTTTCACAAACACCATTAAAGCCGATAACGGCTCATTCAGCTACGACCTTGGTGGTGGCACTAATGTAAAAATTTCTGCCATCCAAAATACCAAAGCTATTGTCGTTAGCTTCACAAACGTTACAGAAGAAGGTGTAACGGTTTCAATTGAGGGACAAGATGGATTGTTGGTTACTGATAAAGTAATAGCAAAACCAAACTTTTCTAAAAAGTACAACCTCATCAACCTCGGTGTTGGTAGTTACAGTGTGATTATCACTAAAAAAGCGACCAAAACCATTCAATCTTTTGAATTGACAACTCATGATGTTGTTTTGTTTGAAACTGAGCGTAAAGAGAAATTTATGCCGAGTATCAATCAAAAAGGCGCAAAATTGGATGTTAACGTTTTGTTGGGAAAATATTCCAACATTAAAGTAAATATCTATGACAATGAAGGTCATAAAGTGTATGATGATATCAACTATGTCCTTTTGAATTTGCACAAACGGTATGATTTGTCAAAATTGTCTTCAGGCGGTTATGTAGTTGAGGTTATGGCTGGTGATGAAAACCAATATTTCCCAATTACGCTATAAAGAAGTTTGGTTAAAAATGTAATTTGATTTTAGATGAATGAAGTTTGAACCTGTCCCGAATTATTGGGATAGGTTTTTTTATGCTTTATTTGCAATTTATTTTGACAACTTTTTGACAATCTGTACGAACTATAATAATCTATAAAGTGTTAGTACAAGAATAATTTACTGTAAAAACTAAATAAACCTTTTAGACTTGACTTCACAGCCAACTTTATCTACACTTCAACGTTTTTTCCGAATTTTGCATACTGACCGAAAAGAGATTGGCTACATATATGTGTATGCTATTTTTGCTGGACTTATCAATCTTTCTTTACCGCTCGGTATTCAAGCAATTCTTAACATTCTCCAAGGAGGTGTCGTTTCGTCATCGTGGTGGTTACTCATTGGGATAGTGACGTTGGGTACTTTATTTGCAGGTTTGCTCGTCATTATGCAAATGACGGTCAGTGAAACGTTGCAAAGGCGTTTGTTTACGCGTGTATCTTTCGATTTTGCCAAACGGCTACCTAATCTTCAAACAGAAGCGGTTCGAAATGAGCATTTGCCAGAAGTTGCCAATCGCTTTTTTGATACTTTGACGCTTCAAAAAGGCATGCCCAAAATGCTCATTGACCTATCAACGGCTTTGATGCAGATTATTTTTGGACTTTTACTCCTCTCTTTTTATCACCCATTGTTTATCTTTTTTGGGCTTTTATTGCTGATTTTGCTGATACTCATTTTCCGTATTACAGGTCCAATAGGGCTTACAACAAGCCTTAAAGAGTCGAAATACAAGTATAATGTGGCATATTGGCTTGAAGAAATCGCTCGGACGCTTCAAACTTTCAAGCTCGCGGGAATGTCCGACCTACCCCTCAGTAGAACAGATGATTATGTGTGTAATTATCTTGATGCCAAACGCAGTCATTTTCGCATCTTGCTCATCCAGTATGTTAGTATTGTTGGTTTTAAAACCCTTATTACATTTGCATTATTGTCGTTGGGCGGTTGGTTAGTCATCAATAATCAAATCAATGTAGGGCAATTTGTAGCGGCAGAAATCATTATCATCATGATATTGAGTTCGTCAGAAAAAATGATTGTAACGATGGAAACGGTCTATGATGTCCTAACAGCCATTGAAAAAATTGGTGCAGTCACAGACTTACCGATAGAGAGCGAGGTAGGCGTAGATTTCGCTGAAATGAACACTGGTCAAGGTATAAAATTAGACATAAAAAATCTTAATTATCATTTTGATGATTCTTCTAAACCCGTACTCCGAGGTATCAATTTGAGCATTGGTGCTGGCGAAAAGTTGTGTATTGCAGGCTACAATAGTTCTGGAAAGACAACTTTGATTCAGATTATTTCTTGTTTTTTATCCGATTTTGAAGGCGTAGTCCTTTATAATGGTGTGCCTCGCAAGAATTTCAACCAAACTTCTCTTCGACATGCTATCGGCGATTATTCCAAACAAGAGGATATTTTTAAAGGCACAATCAAGGAAAATATAGGACTGGGCTACCTCAATATACGCTTTGACGATATTGTGAATGTTTGTGAAGCGGTGGGACTAATGAAATTTATAAGTACCTTGCCCCAAGGCTTAGATACCCCTCTAATGCCTGCTGGTAAGACTCTCCCACGCAGCATTATTTCAAAAATAATTTTAGCAAGAGGCATTCTTAATAATCCGCAACTCCTTGCAATTGAGGAAATTATGGCAAATTTAGAGTACGCTGACCGCATTCGTATTGCTGATTTATTGACGGACAAATCGAAAAATTGGACGCTTGTTGCGGTCACTAATGACCCTATTTTGGCTTCGCGTTGCGACCGTATTGTTTTGATGAAAGAGGGTCAAATCATTGAACAAGGTAATTTTGAACAAATTCAAAAATCTATTCATTTCAATAAAATATTTAAAACGTAGTTGGAAAGACGAAAATCCTACCCCCCCCTTGAGCGCATTTTGCGCCATCACGCTCTGCGTGACAGTATTTTCTCCTACTTCATAGTTAAAATAAAGCCATGCTGAATATATCTGAAAATAAAGTCACTATAGACGAATCTAAATATGCTGCTTTCGAAAAAACACATCTCATACGTGCGCACATCTTGTTTCGGCGTTGGATTTTCGCCCTTTTGATTATCAATATTATCATTCTGTTTATGCCCTGGACGCAAAACATACGTGCCAAAGGCGTTGTGACAACACTGTCGCCAGAGCAACGTCCTCAAACCATCAATACTGTTATTGCTGGTCAAATCGAAAAATGGTATGTTCGTGAAGGGCAATTGGTCAAAAAAGGCGATACAATCATCAAAATTACGGAAACAAAAACCGATTATTTTGACCCCCAACTCCTGCCACGTACACAGGAACAAGTAGATGCGAAATCCAGTTCTGTATTGAATTATGGCTCGAAAGCCAATGCTTTGCAGCAACAAATCGCTCAAATGTTGCAAGAGTTGCGCTTCAAAAAAGAACAATTACGCAACAAAATTGAGCAAAATAAGCTCAAAATTGAAGCCAATCGCAATAAAATGATAGCGGCTGAAAAGGATTTTGAAAACGAAAAAATTCAAGCAGTGCGTACCGAAGAACTCTACAAACAAGGCTTAAAATCATTGACCGATATTGAAAACAAGCGTCTAAAAGTGCAACAAACACAAGCTAAACAAATAGAGGCTCAAAACGAATATGCCCAGACCGTTCAAGAGTTAGACAACTTGAATTTTCAACTGAGTGGGGCAGAGAGCGAATATCGCGGCAAAATTGCAAAAACAGAAAGTGAACGTTTCAGCACAATTTCAGACGGTTTAGAAGCCGAAGCCAATGTCAGTAAATTGAAAAATCAATATGCAAACTACGAGGCACGCTCAAAATTCTACTATATTCTTGCGCCACAAGACTGTTACATCACCCAAGCGCGGACAATGGGCATCGGCGAAACGGTGAAAGAAGGTGATGCTATCGTCAGTATTGTTCCTGAAAAAATGAATTTAGCTGTCGAAATTTTCATCGAACCTATTGATTTGCCTTTGGTCAGTAAAGGTAAACAAGTGCGTTTCATATTTGACGGTTGGCCCGCTTTCGTTTTTTCTGGTTGGCCCAATGCTTCGCTTGGTACGTATAGCGGACGTATAGCGGCTATTGATAATGTCGCAAATGCCAAAGGTAAGTTTCGCTTATTGGTTGCGCCCGATGCTGACGCACCAGCGTGGCCCGAAGCCTTGCGTCCAGGTGGTGGTGCGCAAAGTTTTACATTGCTCAAAGATGTGCCTGTTTGGTATGAGATATGGCGGCAATTGAATGGCTTTCCACCTGAATATTATCAGGAGTTTGGGGTTGAAGAAAAGAAGAAAAAATAAAGAACAGAATATGAATTTAAAATTTTTAGGCAATACATTTAGGAAATTTTTAAAGTTTTCTAAACGTCATATAAAGGTAATTTTAATACTTATTCCTATTATTTCCATTAGTTTAAACATAACTGCCCAACGTTTAGACAGCACTTTGACTTTAATAGATTTTCTAAAATTGGTGGAGCAAAACCACCCGACGGCTAAAAGAGGAGCTTTGTTCAACCGCATGGCAGATGCTGAAGTCTTGTATGCCAAAGGTGGTTTTGACCCAAAAGCTTATGGTGATTATGAGCAGAAGTTTTTTAAAAATCAAAAATATTTTGGCTATGGCGAATATGGGGTTAAAGTACCGACATCGTTTTATGGCTTAGAAGTTAAAGCAGCTTACAATACTACCGAAGGCAATTTTATCAACCCTGCCGACAAATTGCCAACAATTGGTCAAGCTGTTTTGGGTGTCTCTTTGCCTGTTTTACAAGGTTTTAGGATTGATGAAAGGCGTGCCAATCGAGACAAAAGCCAACAAGCACAAGGCTTAAATCGAGCAGAACGCGATGCTTTGCTCAATGATTTGGCACTTGACGCAACGATGGTTTATTGGAAATGGGTGTTTGCATATCAACAAAGAGTAATTTTTCAGCAAGCATTAAACATTGCAGAACAACGTTTTGAAGGTATAAAACAAGCATTCGACTTGGGTGACCGTATGGCGATGGACACTTTAGAATCGTGGACGCAAGTGCAAGACCGTCAAATGCAATACAATGAAGTGCAACAGGAATTTAGAGAAGCAACCTTGAAACTCAATAATTTTTTGTGGGGTGACAGCCCAAATGCTTCAATAACTTTTGAAGACTTTAAACCGCAAATTTTTGAAAAAATAGACCCCCTCAGTATAACGCCTATTTTAAAAGAACAAAAGCAGTTTTTGCTTCAAAATATTTCAAAAACACATCCTTTACTGAGGGGGTATGATTTTAAATTAGTACAATTGAATATTGATAAAGAACTGAAAAGAGAGAAGTTAAAACCAAAACTCAATTTAAATTATAATTTTTTAGGCAACGGCTTTGCTTTCAATAATGTTTTTACCGACAACTATAAATGGGGCATTCAGTTCAGCACCTCAACGCTTTTTAGAGCTGAACGAGGTGACGTGCAAATGGCAGACTTAAAAATAGAAAACACTCGCCTATTTCAAGAGCAGAAACAGCGTGAATTGGAAAACAAATTGCAAATAGCTTTTCGGGATGTCGAAAATATTCAAGCACAAATTCAAATTCAAAATCAATCGGTTACAAATTTTGAAAAACTGTTATCCCTTGAAAATATGCGTTTTCAACTCGGTGAAAGCTCCTTTTTTCTCATCAACAGCCGTGAAACAAAGTTCTTAGAAGCCCAAATCAAACAAGCTAAATTGGTTACGGAATTGAATATTGCACGTGCGACAACAACATGGGCAACTGGTTTTTTAGGTTTTTAAAGGTGTAAAATAAGATTTGCGAAATCTTTAAGATTTCGTAAATCTGTAAAAAATCATTGTAAATAATTGATTATCAACGATTTAAAAATTCATCATTCATCATTCATCATTTCTTATTGCTAACTTCGCCGAATGATTAAGCAAAAATCCGTAGAAGAGATACTTACCGTCGTCCGCATTGAAGATATCGTCGGCGATTTCGTGACCCTCAAACGCAAAGGGTCGAATATGGGCGGCTTGTGTCCGTTCCACAATGAAAAAACGCCTTCGTTCAGTGTTAACCCTGTCCGTAACATTTTCAAGTGTTTTGGCTGCGGCGAAGGTGGCGATGCAGTGACTTTTTTGATGAAACATGAAAATATCAGTTATCCCGAAGCCTTGCGTTATATCGCCAAAAAATACAATATTGCCATTGAAGAAACGGAAGTTTCCAAGGAGGTGATTGAAGAAAAACAGTTGGCAGATGCACTTTACATTGTCAACGAACGGGCTTTAAAGTTTTATCAAGAGCAACTTTTTGAGACAGATAAAGGCAAAAGCATTGGTCTTCAATACTTTAAGCAACGCGGCTTTCGCGAAGAAACGATTCGCAAATGGGGTTTGGGCTTTGCCCCCGAACAGCGTGATGCCCTTACAAAGACGCTGACGACTGAGGGTTATTCTATTGAAAATTTGCGAAAAGTCGGTTTGACCTCTTCTTATGACAACGACTTTTTTAGAGGTCGTGTCATGTTTGCTATTCAAGGTTTGTCGGGTAAACCCATCGCTTTTGCAGGGCGCATCATGCAAGCCGATGCCAAAGCACCGAAGTATATCAACTCGCCTGAGACTGACATTTACTTGAAAAGTAAGATACTTTACGGCTTGTATCATGCCCGTAAAGCCATTCAAAAAAGTGATGAATGTATCTTGTGCGAAGGTTATACGGACGTTATTTCGCTGCATCAAGCGGGTATCGAAAACGTGGTGGCGAGTTCGGGCACAGCATTGACGACTGAACAAATCCGTCTGATTAAACGTTTTACGCCAAATATAAAAATTATATATGATGGTGATGCAGCGGGTATAAAAGCTGCGATTCGGGGTTTAGATTTGGTTTTAGAAGAGGATATGAACGTCAAAATCGTCCTTTTACCCAATAAAGAAGACCCTGATAGTTATGTGCAGCGCATTGGTGCAACCGCTTTTCAAGCGTATATTGACAAAGAGGCTAAGGATTTTATCTTTTTTAAAACCCAAACTTTACTCGAAGAAGCGGCAGGCGACCCCATCAAAAAATCGAAATTGGTCAAGGACATTGTGGCGAGTATTGCTAAAATTCCAGACCCTGTTAAAAGACAGTTATATATTAGAGAATGTGCTGCTTTGATGCGTGTCGAAGAAGCGATTTTGGTTGGCGAAACAGGTAAGTTGATTCGCAAAGTGATGGACGACAAGAAGGTAGGGCGTGCTGCACCATCTCCCACAGTATCTGAAGAAGCAGGACAACCCACTGACAATCAAAAAGTTATAGAAGAGACGTTTGGCGAAAAAAAGCCTCAAACACAAATAGGTGGCGATGCTGACAATCAAGAGAAAGACATCGCGCGCATACTCGTTGTGCACGGCAGCGAAGTGTTTGATATTGAAAACAATGTGACTGTTGCGGCTTTTGTTATGTCAAATATTGAAGATGTGATTCAGGATTTTGACAATAAACTTTATCAACGTATCGCCCAAGAAACGGCGACGCTTTTGGAAAAAAACACCCCCCTCAGTATTCAGTACTTTTTGAGCCATAAGATTAAGGAAATTCAAGATTTTGCAACGACGATGTTGTCTTCTCCTTATGAATATTCTGAAAATTGGGAAGCAAAATTCAATCGTCCGCTTGAAACGCAAAAAGCACCTGATTTGAACTTTATCCGTGATGCCGATCAGTCGCTCAAACGCTTCAAATTGAGAAAAATATTCAAAATGATGAGTCACAATGAAGTGCTGCTACGCAAAGCAGACGCGGAAAAAGACGATGCTGTGTATATGCGTCATCTGAAAATACAAATGAAATTGAATGAGATGAAAGGGCAATTGGCAAAGGAATTGGGGACAGTTATTTTGAAGTAATCAACTTGTTTTCTCCCACAGTTTTAGTTTCTCATCAAAAGCGAGGTAATTTATTTCGTAATTATCTGGAATTTCTTTACCAAAACTGAAATACGTTGCCAATTTTGTACCGCTGGGCATCTCTGATAATTGTTGATTGACAAACCATGAATAGCTTTCATATAGTTCACGTTTTAATTCAATATCATCATCAATACTGCCACCAAATAGGCTGATGTTTTCATAAAAAGGATTAAAAATGTAAAAAGCATCGTATTGTTTGAAATCAATATTTGTGATATTGGTATTTATAAAAGATACATTAGGCAAATGGTATTGTTGAGACAATCGAATCGCTTCTAAATGCAATCTTTCACGTTGTTCAACGCCAATAAACAACCCCTCAGTACAAACCGACCCAATCATGCAAAACTTGCCTGCACCCGAACCAATATCCAACACTTTTACACCTTTTTGATGTGCCAAATAACGGGCGGCCAGTTTAGCGACTTTCACAGACGTGAAGTGTATGCCCGAAGCCTCTTTTATCTGTTCCTCAAAAATTGAATTAAAATCATCGTCTGTGACTTCAATATTAGATTGTATGTTTTCGAATAACATATTTCTTCGCCTTTTAAGTAGTGTCAATTTGTGTTCAAAAAAAATAACCTAAAAAACGATTTTATCAAATGAATCTACCAATTCAGGTTTCATGTCATAAGTCAACGGGCGGGTTTGCTTTTTTTGCATTGGGTCAAAGTCATTCAAACCAAATGATATGTCCGTCACATCTTCAATTTCAGAAATAGGTACTTGGTATGTTTGAAATTGTCCATACATAAAACCTCGTGTCACAATGTCTTCAATCAAATCTTTTTGCTGAACGATATAGCCCGTTGCAGAAGGCGTGCCGTCGTCTTTAATCATGACGATGACTTTCCAAAATTGGTCTGGAATTTTAATATTATTATAAACACCATCTTTATCATCAAAAACGGGTCCTGTAAAGACTGTAATTTTCAAGCCAAATTTACGGGCATTTTGTAGCGCGTAATTTTCTAAACCGAGCCAGCGTTTGGCGTTGCGATTGAAATCTTTATGCTGTGGTGCTGCATTCGTTAAGTGAAAAGTATCATTATTGGCTTTGATGGCAAACGCCAAAGTATCGCCCCAAAGGGTATCTTCACGACGGACTTGATGACCTATATCGAAGTCATTTTTATCATAAAAAGAGAATGGCAACTGCTTTTCTTTAGGAATACGCGGATCCAAATACCATTTGTCGCGCCCAATTTCTGCCCTTGAAGGGACTTCGCCTAATTTTGCGTAACTCAACGCATCCACATTCACAGCTGTCAGAAATGGCATTTTTCTTTCACAATGCATCACAACGCTGTAATGATGGTATTTCAATTCCTTAAGCCCCCCCTCAGTAGTTAAGGTGATTTTGGGCTGCATTTTTTTGGACAGTTTTGGTAAAGGAATTTTTAGGCTTAAAAAATATGGATTATAGCCGTGTCTATTGCTGTAATCGGGGTCAATAGTGATGGCACCCGAACTTTTAGTTGTCGGTATATCGGTAGGGTATCCACTTGTAGTTGTGGGTTTAGGCTGTGATTTTGTCAGTATTGGTTTATCCACTTTGGGTTTAGGTTCTTTATCTTTTAGGTCAGCGACCGAGAAAATACGCACAATCCAATCAATGAAGCGATTGAAAATGTTTTTAGGCTTGTCCATTATAAATTATTGATAATTAATTAAAATATTTTCCTGAATGCTAGGATGTGTTTTTAGATAGAAATATTATTATAGTCGCTACAAAATTAGCACAACAATGATAGAAAACTGACTTTTATATGATTTTTTGGCATTTAAACACAAATTTACGAATGCTTACAGATTTGGTAAATCTTTAACCCAACCCTAAAACCGCCTAAACTGTCCATCTTCAATATTCTGTTGATAAGGCACTTTGATAAAATCAAGTGTACCTGATTTCACGCGTAAGTAAAAGGCGTAAGTGCCGCGCACAGGTTGCCAACTCATGCCCATTTCCCAACAATGTAAGTCTCGGCTAAAACTAAAATCGGGGTATGTCAATTGTTTTTGAACAAAATCATAGCCGATATTGCCCACCGTCATTGACCATTTTTTACTCAATTTGATATTGCCAGAGGTGTAAAGGGAGTTTTGGAAGAGTGTGGTATCACGTCCGCCAAACTTTCTGTCCACACTGATTGAAAAAATATGATTGATTCTAAAGTCTTTAACAAGGTCAAGTAAGCTTTCTTCTTCGGCATTTTTCTTTATTTTCTTACGGGTAGTTGTTTGTTGCGTTAGGTTCTCTTCTTTGGCGTCGCCTGTTATTAAATCTCGAATTTGACCGATGCTGATACCTGTATTGATGGACACCGTAGCATTCAAAAAGTTCAAAAATTTGCCATTGACATTCAAAGCATAATCTCTTGAACGTAAACTGTTTGCCATACGACCATATGGACTGAACAATGTCCCAATACTCAAAGTGGACAAGCCTTTGAACAAATTAGTGCCTGTTGACATCGAAATATCGCTGAAACGGAACGAATCAGCAGCAAAATTGTAGTTGCCAGAGATATTGACGTTTTCCAAAAGTTTGGTTTTCTTGAATGTTGAATCTCGTTTGTTGAACGTTTTCATCTCAAAAAGATTCGTCAAATTATAGCCTAAAGCCATTTGCTTACCTCCTTGTGCTGCGCCATAAATCGAGTTTTCGTAACGGCTATATATTTGTTTCAAAAGGGAACTATTGGTTGTCCGAACGCTGTCCGTAAAGCGATAATAATTAGGCGAATAATTGAAACTCAAAGAAGGCGAAATTGAGTGCCGTATGCCGCGCAACCACCCATTTTTGAACTGAACGGTTCCAAAAATACGGGTTGTCAGACTTGCGCCCATATTGAATTGGTGTGGTCGATAAAAGCCGCCAATGGTATCCGTTTTAGTTGTGCCATCTAGCACAACGCGTGGCACGAAGGAAGTATCTGTTTTTGTACTATTTATAAATGTATCAATTTTAATGGTTTGTGTTGGGTCAAAAGATTTACTGATTTGATTGATGTACCAATTTTCGGTATAAGATACTGAGGGGGAGAAATTGAAATATTTTAAAACCGTAAAGTTGACATTTGAACTTAAATTATGTTTCACACCAAATTTTAAGTTGTCTAAAACACGAGGTGTTAGCAGCAAAGAGTCTTTAGTTTGAATTTGATTTTGAAGGCTTGAATTGTACTGCAAGGCTATTTTTTCGTACCAACGTTCAGGTCCTACTCGTTCTTTTTGTTTGAAAGGAAACAGCGTTTGCATTGTAAAATCCAGGTTGGGCAATGAAGCTGTGACATCACGTGTGACCAAATTTTGAGTCAATTGCATGCCTCCTGAAAGCGAATACGGCTTGCCTGGAAATGTTTTTGTAAACGAAATGGAAGAGTTTGCTTGGCTGGTAGTGGCTGAATTAAAGTCGTTGCGGGTAACGCTGTTGTAATTACTCCTTGTCGGGTCATTACTTTTTGAACCACTCATATTGACGCTGGCGTTGAATGACCAATTTGGGTTAACACGTTGGTCTTTGGCGTGCGACCAACGAATGTTCCAAGAAGGGTCGCGGGTCAAAATGGATAATTCATTTTCTTTAATCGTGCTGGCATAACCGACTTCAAAATTGCCTTGATAGCGGTATTTTTTGACATAACGGCTGTTTGCCCTTAAACCCCAAGTGCCCCGTACGTAAACATCGCCCGTTAAAGTAAGGTCATAATTATCGGACAAAGGGAAATACCAACCCATATTTTTCAAACCGAAACCCCAAGTGGGTGAATATTCATAGTCTTTCGGAAAAATTAAACCCGTTTTTTTACCTTGTTTCAAAGGAAAAGCGGCAAAAGGCAGCCATATAGGTGTCGGTATATCGCCAATGACCAAATTAGAAGGTCCTACAACAATGAGTTTGTTTGGAATGACTTTTTGCTTCGATGATACGATACCAAAATGGGGATGATCGGCAGAACAAGTGGTGAAAATTGCGTCTTGTGAATAAATAATATTGTCTTGTTTAACAGTTGAATCGCCATTAGAAGCCACAAATTTTGATTTGCCACCATGTATAAATATGTCATTTTGCTTTGATAAAGCTTCTAAAATGATACCTTTCCTTGAAATAAAATTATAGCGCATTTTGTTGGCACTTACGTCTTGTGTGCCGTCTTTGAAACTTGGCAACCCCTTTGGTTTACCGACACTATCAGGTCGGGGTTCAGCCGTTGCCACACTGTTTTTCATGTCCACGACAATATAAGCAGCCGTCAATTTGAGGTTGCCATAGTTGACATACGCATTGCCATAGAGGTGAACGAGATTGTTTTTGTTGTCAAAAAAAATGGAATCTTTTGCACCGTAGTCAACAGGTGAGTCCAAACCCTCTTTAGATATTTTTACAGAAGATGAATCTTTGCGCGGTGTTGTATCAAGCGTAACAAGTGCTGTCGTGGTGGGTGTCGCACTCTTTGGCTTTATTGGCGCAGAATTTTCCCTTTGTTTGATAGTATCAGGCTTTTGAGCGACTGTATTTGTCACGCAAAACAAAATAACTATCATAATGATATGCAAATGATGTTTCAAGGTCAAAAATCTCCTTATTTTTACGTCCGGTACTGAGGGGGTGTTATAAATAGTCATTTGTCATTTGTCAGTAGTCATTAATCTAAATTTGCTAATGCCGATTATTGACAAATGACTAATGACAAATGACTACTTAACGCAATCCTCAATTCTTTCGTCCTATTAATGAAAAATACTCTTCTATGTTAATTAGAAAAACAATGGCTTATTGCCTTTTCCTAACGCCATTTTTTGCCTTAATGCCGCTTTCAAAATCCGATAAGGCAATTTTTAACGAAATATTAACGCCAGAAACAATTTCTATTGATTCGGTAGGCAAAGTTACAATCCCTAACGACATTGCAGATAAAGATTATCGGATAAATAAAGTTGTTATTGATGCAGGGCATGGTGGCTACGATTCGGGATGTCTTTCTGCCGACGGTGTTGAAAGTAAAAATAACCTAGCGATGGCTTTGAAATTGGGTCAAAGAATCAAAGACAATTTCCCTACCATTGAAGTCATTTATACGCGAGAAAGAGATGTCTTTATTGAATTGCACCGCCGTGCTCAAATAGCCAATGATGCTAAAGCTGACCTTTTTATCTCCATTCATTGCAACTCAACCGATGAAAACAGCGGTGCTCGAGGCACGGAGACTTATGTATTGGGGATGCACAAAAAGGAATCAAATTTTGCAGTTGCCAGACGTGAAAATGCTTCTATTTTGCTTGAAAACGACTATAAAAAGCAATATGATGGCTTCGACCCAAACTCTATTGAGGCTTATATTATATTCAGTTTGTTTCAAAATGCTTATCTCGATAAGTCCATTTTGTTTGCAAGTTATGTAGAAGAAAGTTTTAAAACCTATGGTGGGCGGCGGTCTTTCGGTGTCAAACAAGCAGGTTTTATGGTTTTGAAAGAAACGGCGATGCCAAGCGTGCTCATTGAAACAGGCTTTTTGAACCACCCCAGCGAAGGCGCGTTTATCAGTAGCTCTGCAGGTCAAGAGACGATAGCTGAATCGATATTTTTAGCCTTCCAAAAATATAAGACGGCTGTCGAAACGCGAGAAATGGCTTCTTACAATACATATGTCCCTACAAGAGAACCAGTTGTTCCAACAAAAGAACCAGCTGTTTATTTGGAATCTCCTCCCATAAAAGAAACGGTTTCTTATAGAACACCTGTTATAAATAATGACATACCGCGACCTGTAAAAGAAGTACGTAGCATCCGCATGGACGCATCTGTGGAAACGATTGTTTTCAAAATCCAACTCGCTGCGGGAAGTAGAGATATGAGTGAAACGCCCCGTTGGAAAAATATGCCCAACCTTGAAGTGATAAAAGAAGGGTCTGTTTTCAAATATTTTAAAACAGGTTTCGTCACATACAGTGAAGCAACAGAGGATTTGAAACGTTTGAGGGTTAATGGTTTTTCAGATGCATTTATCGTGACTTACAAAAATGGACGACGTGTGAGTCCTTGACGCGCTCAAAAAACGGAGATGATGATGAAGTATAAATGATGATTTTTTTTTAGGATTCATAGCAGTATGAAGTAGGATAATGATTTTTGAGTTCCTTATAAAGCAGAATTTTAGGAATTATGGAATATTAGATAAAAATTCGATTAATTTTGCCGCAAATATTTCTAAAAAGAATCATAGTAACCAGACTTGACCAACTTATCATTTTTTACTTTTAAAACGCAAACAATCAAAGTAACCAATTAAGGGATTACGAGACAAAAAAATAATGAAAATTTCAAACGAAGCTAAAATTGGTCTTCTGGCAGTCGTCACTATTTTGTTGGCTATTTGGGGCTACAAATTTCTTAAGGGACAGAGTTTTCTTGATAATACACTTACTCTAAGTGCAGACTACATGGATGCCAAACAGATAAATAAATCTTCTCCTATTTATTTTCGAGGCGTGCAAGTCGGGACAGTCAAAGAAATTGTTTTTAAACCCGATAATGGCACAAAAGTGACTCTTGTTTTGAGCATTAAACAAAATCCAGGCATTCCTAAAAATGCCGTTGCTATTCTTTTTTCTAATGGTATTTTAAGTGGTATGGCAATGAATTTAGAATTTGATAAAACTTGTTCAGGTGCCGATTGTGCTCAAAATGGTGATTATATAGAAGGGCGAACGCTGTCAGCATTGGAATCTATAATTGGGAAACCTGAAGAGTTTGATGCGTATATTGCTAGAATCACCAAGGGTATGAATATGGTCTTTGATACTTTGGGTAACGCAATCAAACAACCTGATAGTGAGTTGGGTAAGAGTTTGAGAGATATACAAGCGACTTTGTTAAATCTACGGACATCAACAGCGGCATTGAATAGGCTAATGGCAGCTTCAGCAGGCACATTGACGGCGTCCATGAAAAACGTAGAAAGTATCACGGCTAATTTGAACGCTAATAATGAAAAAATTAATAGTCTTTTGACTAACTTGAATCAAGTGACCAGCAAAGCAAATACCATTGATTTTGCAAAAATCAATACGGCTACTGAGGGGGTTAGTGAAAGCATTGAAGAATTGAAAAAAACCTTGGGAGAAACCACAAAATCCTTGTCGGAATTGTCCACAACGTTTAAAAATGTTAACAACGGCAGTGGTACTATTGGACAATTTGCGACAAATGACAGTGTATATCACAGCTTAAATCAAGCTTTGTTGCAAACCAAAGGTTTGATGCAGGACATGCGTTTGAATCCAAAACGTTATATCAATCTCAATCCGTTTAGAAGATACAAACAATATGTCGTACCGAGCGAAGATCCACTTTTAGATACCTTGCAATTGCGGTATAATGCTACGAAAATAAAAAATTAACCAAACGTTGAAGTTTTATACTTTGTCGTTTGTTCAATGCTATTTTGTCTTGAAAAAGAAAAAAACAATATTCAATGCCGACCAAAAGTCGGCATTGTCGTTTAAAGCCATTCGGAATGAATATGCCGATATGGGGGTTGAAGATTATTACCGCAATCATGCAGATATATATGAAAACCCACATTTTCCTTATATTCAACTACTTTTAGAAAAAAATCAACATCGCATAGACTATACAAAAACGCTGGATTTGGCTTGTGGTGGCGGTGAAGTGACCCTGATACTGAGGGGTCTCGGTTTTGAGGATGCTATCGGTTGCGATCCTTTTACAAGCCGTCTTTTTGAGAAAAATACTGGAAAGAAGTGTTTAGAATTCAGTTTTGAAGACATTATAAAAGGATTATTAGTCAATGAGTCATTAGTCAGTAAGTTATTAGTCAATGAGTCACTTATGAATGACCAAATGACCAATGACCAAATGACCAATCACTCTTTTTCAGCCATTATTTCAAGTTTTGCGATGCACTTATGTCCTCAAAAGCAGTTGTTCTCATTAGTTGCTCAATTGTTTTTGTTGACACCCAATATCATTATCATCACACCACATAAACGACCTGAATTAGAGAAATTGTCGAATGTGCAATTGCACTTCGAGGATTTTGTTTTAACAGAACGCGGGAAAAAGGTCTTTTTGAAAAGCTATTTCCCTCTTATCATTTCAATATAACCATTTAAAATTTTAGGGCTTAGTGTTGCACCCTTGACACGTTGCTCAAAAACCTTGCAGGTGTAGAAATAAGTGCCATCAGCGAGAATATCGCCTTTTGTATTTTTGCCTTCCCAATTGAGCAGGGGATTGTCTGTTTCAAAAACCATTTGACCCCAACGGTTAAAAACCTTGAAATCAACTTTTGCGATAAAGCGTAAGTTGATGGGTTTAAAGATTTCGTTGTCGCCATCGCCATTGGGTGTAAATGCATTGGGTAGCAAATAGAATGGACAATTATCCATACAAATCACATTCGAACGCGGGCTTTCATTGCCAATCGAATCTGTTGCGGTCACATAGTAACAACCTGCTGCCGAATGATTGACCACGTTTTGATGCGTTAATGTTGTGTCATTTATATTTGTAATCGTTGCAATCTTTATGAAAGGTGCCCCCTCAGTATCGGCGTAATAAATGGTGTATTTTATCAAGTCTTGAGACCCTTTACAGTTATTCTTAGGATTTGTCCAACGTAAAAGGTTGAAGATTGCTGTTTCTGCTGTCCGTCCCGTCGAATCACAATTGTTGGTGACGCCCAATTTGGGTGGACAAGGTGGAACAGTATCTATCGGTGTGCCACAAGCCCGTTGAGACAAATTGATAAGTGGCGAGGCAATGCTAACAATGCCGTAACTCCCAACGGCTCGTGCATAGTAGCAATATTCTGTTTTATTGACCAAACCTTCATCCGTATAAGTCTGTGTGGTGGTGGTACCGATGGAATCATATTGATTCGTCGCACGATTCAAACGGAAAATATCATAGCGCGAGTTTGTCCACGGCACATCTTTATTTATCGTCAAAATATTAATCCTATCTGTTGATTGAATCCTCAAAAAATGTGAAGACGCAGGAGGCGAATAACCCACTAAGGAGTCGTTGCGTTTGTAAAAAGCGATGCGATACGTGTAAGGGAACTGGCTGGTATTCAATCCTTTATCAATCCAAACAGTATCATTGAGCCCAGCAAAAGAAGTGCTCGTAAAAGTTGCCCCTGCAATGTCTTGAAAACCTGTTTTAGTTATGCCTTGCGCACGTTGTACAACGAATTTGTAAGGACCTCGGTTCAACAGTGTATCCAAATCCTTTGCAACCGGTTTTGTCCACCGCACCAAAATGCTGCCTACTGAGGGGGATGTTTCTTCAACGGTCGCATGCGTGATAAGCGGCAAATCTCGTTGCAATTGCACACAAGCCTCTTCGGAAGGCAGACTCGGTACAAAATTGAAAGGATTGCCAGACGCTGTACGCTTGGCAAAGTGCGCTAAAACACGATAACAATACGTTTTACCACGTTCTACATTTTTATCAACAAAAGTATAACGCCCTCCTGAAAAAGGGAAAATGGTGTCATAAACGATGCGTTCATAACCTTTGCCATCCAAACCAGGTGTACAAATATCAATCGGGAAAGACGAACTGCTCTCTCGTCGCCATACCGAATAAGCATACCAATATTTATCTTTAGCAGCTTCGCAAATATAAGGTTGCTTCCAACTCACCGTTGATTCACCCGAACCACTGACCACGCGCACTTCTTCGGGCGGTGGACCTACCACCTTTATTTGAACCGTTTTTAAATCAACCAAACCAGCCGTATCAAAGAAATTATCCATTGCTTTGAACACGACATTATAAGGATATTCGGCGATGTGCTCACAGGTCGTTTGCCATTTGAAGGTATCCACAACGGCAGGCGTTAAAAAACGTCCTTGACTGCCCAAAAATATAGCAGGACTGTATTTGACCTCAAATGGTCCACCAAATGCCGAAAGCTGCACCTTTTGCCCGACATTCGGGTCAGTACCACGCACAGCAAATTTGATGTATTGCCCTGCAATGACGCACAGTTTGTCAATGGTTTCCACTTTAGGTGGGTCGTTTTGACAGTCTTCAATCAATATTTGTATGTCTCGAATGGTTGAATCTATCGGTGTCGCTTGACCACGCCGATAACTCAAAATAAGGAAAGCAACAACATATTCTCCTCGAAGTTGAGGCGTTTTCCAAGTAAATTGCCCCGTCTTTTCGTCTAGAGTAATCACATTCGCTTTAGGGGGATTCACATTGATGCGGTCAGGCAATTCATACAGTGGCACTGTAATACCTTTGTCTTGATACGGTGTAATCAACCGATAGGCAATACTATCGCCATCGGGATCAAAGGCATTCACGTTATAGACAAACGTTTTACCGACACAGCCTTTGTCTATCGGCGGCTGCAATAGCCGAGGCGTTGTGTTCGTACCTTGAAAGTTGGAATTTAAAAATGTATAAACCGTTTGAATATAAAACGGGACAACATCTGAATTGGGGTAATTGACATTCAAAATATTACCATTTCTATTCGGGTCAGTCATCGAAACCACATAAGTACCACGCCCTGGATAGGTGTAAGTGGCGACATATTCATTGTACCGAATATCGCCCGCCAAAAAGACACCCCGTCCACCACCATTAGAACGCGCGACTTTTTGCAAAGGACTGCCATCACCCCAGTTGAGGTCGAGTGTATCGCGGTCTGCGGCAACAGAAGAAGCCTTGGTATATGTGATGATGGTTGCCCGAATGGTGAGAGGTCCGATTTGTTCTATCCAAATAGAACCAGCGCGATTGTGCGTTGCAAAAGCCCATTGCGGACACAACAACAGCGTTAAAAGGACGAACAATGGGATATAGAGGCGATGTATTTTCATAAACGTCTAATTTTTAAGTGTATGACGATAAGAAAACGTCTTTTTATGATTGAAAGTTGTCTGATTTACGTAAAAACAAAATTAGACCATTTTCTATCAAATTTGATTTATTGCCCTTAAACTTTGGAGGAATGTCAGCGACTTTATGGATTTCAGATGTTTATCATCTCACAGTCATACACAACAGCAAACGGCAGTTAGGTGGCATCGCCTAAGTGCCGTTTTTGTTTTGGCAGTCATACCGTAAATGATAGATAATTTTTATTTATAAAATCTAATTGTGTTGTTAATTAGTTGTTGTATGTTTGCTTCATCATAAAAAATAAAACCAAACAACTACCTTGTTGATTAAATAGAATTATGAACTGGACAAATTACCACGCCAAATACTTCGCTTATGAACTAACACAACGTTTTGCTTCCAAAGTAACAACAGATGGGTTTGATGACGCCGACAACCTCGATAAATTAACCGCTTCTCTTTCTGATGCACAAGTTGATTTGAACCCGCACCAAGTGGATGCGGCTTTGTTTGCTTTACGTTCACCTTTGTCGAATGGTGTTATTTTGGCGGACGAAGTGGGTTTGGGTAAGACGATTGAAGCGGGTATTGTTATTTCGCAACGTTGGGCGGAACGGAGAAGACGCATTTTAATCATCGGTCCTGCCAATTTGAGAAAACAATGGAGTCAAGAGTTAGCCGATAAATTTTTTCTACCTTCTATCATTTTAGAAAAAAAATCTTTTGATGAAAACATAAAAAGAAAAAATTTCAATCCCTTTGTTCAATCCGAAAATATTGTCATTTGTTCTTTTCAATTTGCTCGTGCCAAAGACAGTTATGTCAATGATATTGATTGGGATTTAGTTGTTATTGATGAAGCACATCGTTTAAGAAACGTTTATCGGAAAGACAATAAAATGGGCAATGCTATTAAAGCCGCTCTTGACCGCAAACCTAAAATATTATTAACGGCAACGCCTTTACAAAACTCTTTGCTTGAATTGTACGGTTTGGTGAGTCTTGTAGATGATTACGTTTTTGGTGATTTGCGTAGTTTCAAACAACAATACAGCCGTATGACAAGCGAAGCGCAATTTGAAGAATTAAAAGAACGGATTGCACCTGTTTGTAAACGCACTTTGCGGTCACAAGTGAAAGAATATGTCGCTTACACTGACCGTATATGTTTAACAAGGGAATTTGTACCCAATGATGATGAGCATGATTTGTACGAAGGTGTTTCTGAATATTTGAGAAAAGACACGCTTTACGCTTTGCCTAAAAGTCAACGGATGTTGATGACTTTGATTTTGAGAAAAATCTTAGCTTCTTCGTCTTTTGCAATTGCTGATACGTTAAAAGGTTTAGCCAATAAACTCGAAGATATCGTAAAATGGAACTTGTTCCGTGATGGAAAAGCAGAAGTTGAAGAACTCCTAATACAGAACGAGTTCCGTGCCACAGACGACGACGACTGGAACGATGACCCCGATTTTGAGGATGATACCAAAGAAGAAAAATTCTATTCTGAAAAAGAACTGGCAGAAATCCGTCAAGAATTAGAAGAATTAAATGATTTTCACCAATTAGCACAGAGTATTAAACAAAACTCTAAAGGTGATAATCTCATTATTGCCCTTAAAGCTGGTTTTGATAAAATGCGTGAACTCGGCGCAGCGGAAAAAGCGGTTATTTTCACAGAGTCCGTTAGAACGCAAAAGTATATCCGCGATATTTTAGAAGCAAGTGGTTACAAAGACAAAATTGTTTTGTTCAATGGTTCAAATAATGATGCAGATTCCACACGTATTTATAATAATTGGGTTTTAAAACACAAAGGAACGGAACGCATTTCGGGTAGTCGAGCGGCAGATATTCGCGGTGCTTTGACAGAATATTTTCGTGATGAAGCACAAATATTGATTGCCACAGAAGCGGCTGCCGAAGGGATTAACTTACAGTTTTGTTCTTTGGTTGTCAATTACGATATGCCTTGGAATCCGCAACGGATTGAACAACGTATTGGTCGTTGTCATCGCTACGGGCAGCGGTTTAATGTTGTTGTTGTCAATTTCTTAAATAAACGCAATGCTGCCGATGTGCGTGTGTACGAATTGCTTGAACAAAAATTCAAACTCTTTGGTGGTGTTTTTGGGTCTTCTGATGAAATACTCGGTTCGATTGAAAGTGGTGTTGATTTTGAAAAACGCATCATTCAGATTTATCAATCTTGTCGCACCGAAGCAGAAATTCAAACCGCTTTTAATCAGTTGAAAGAAGATTTAGAAGAAAGCATTACAAAGCGACTTGACCACACGCACCAACAACTCATGGAAAACTTTGATGAGGAAGTGTTGGAAAAAATAAAAATGGAAAGTGAATCGCGTCTCGATACATTCGAGCGCAAGTTCTGGAATTTCAGTCATTTTGCACTTGAATCTTATGCCGATAACTTTGATGAAGAGAACTTTTCATTCCGTTTGTTGCAATCGCCGACCCCCTCAGTAACAGAAGGCAATTTTCGCTTTCTGTCACATCGTTTGCCCTTTGACCGTTTGCCCAAAGATGCACAAGTCTATCGTTATGGACATCAATTGGCAAAACACTTTTTTCAATATTATCAACAGTTGGATTTGCCTTGTGCCGAATTGGTGTTTGATTATGAAGCTTCACCAACAAAGATTTCTGCACTTGAAAAAATGATTGGTAGGGGGGGGTGGTTACGTTTGGATAAATTAACTGTGGAAAGCCTTGAAGTGGAAGATTTTCTTCTGTTTTCTGCTATGGATGATGATGGTTTGATATTAGAACAAGACATTTGTAAACGTTTTTTCTCTTGTAGTGCGGAACTTGTTCCGCACAAAAACAACACGGAACAAGTTGCGAACTACGACATCGAAAAAGCGTTACAAAACGACCTATCTAACCAAAAGCAAAAAGTCCTAAACCAACGTCAACAGCGCGATATGGATTTATTCAATATCGAAATGACTAAACTTGACCGTTGGGCTGATGACCAACGTTTGGCTTTACAAAGGGAATTAAGAGAATTGGAACAAGAGATTCGTTTGCGGCGAAACTTAGTGCGACAAGCCGCTTCATTAGCAGAAAGGGTTAAAGAACAACGGCATATAACAGATTTAGAGAAAAAACTCGCTGACAAACGCTTTAAATTGCACAGCGAAGAAGATAATATTGAAACAAAGAAAAATAACTTTTTGGATGACATAGAAACAAAATTAGATACTCACATCGAACAAATCAACTTGTTCACAATACGCTGGAAAATAAAGTAGCAAGTAGTGCGGAACTTGTTCCGCAAAAACTGGAATACGGAACTTGTTCCGCAAAAGACAAGGAAAAACATCACTATTTATTAACTTTTCACGGAACAAGTTCCGTGCTACAAGCACTCACAACTATGAAAACTTATTATCGGCGGCAACTGCCGCACATTATGCCCATTGGTGCAACTTTTTTTATGACATGGCGATTGTTTGGCTCAATTCCCGTGCATATCATGAAACAAATTGACTACGAACGTCAAGAAGGTTTCCAACAGTTAGAAAAAGATAAAGTCCGTTTGAAATGGACACAAGAAGAAATAAACAAACAAAAATACATGCTCGAACACAAGCATTTTCATCTTTTTGATAAGGCGTTGGATTCAGCAGGGGAAGAATCACCGCATCATTTGCGAGACCCTAAAATGGCAAATATTGTTGCCGAACGTATGAGGGCTTACGACCAAAAGTGGTATAACCTTTTAGCGTATTGTATTATGTCCAATCATGTACACGCGCTTTTAGATTTTTCGGTGCAATTACCGATTGATAGATTTGAGCCTTTTGATGAAACCACTTACGTACAATTGGATACCGTGATGAAACACATCAAAGGGACGAGCGCCGCAAATATCAATTATCAGTGTCGCCGAACGGGGGCTTTTTGGCAACCCGAATCCTATGACCGTTATATCAGAAATGAAAGACATTTGGCGCAAGCGATTGATTATATTTGTTTGAATCCCGTAAAGGCAGGTTTGTGTAAAGATTGGCGTGATTACCCTTATACTTTTGTCAAGTGACGGCACACGTAGCGCGGAACTTGTTCCGCGAAATGTAACGCATAACTTGTTCCGCGAAAAAAAGATTAAAATAATTTAAAAACCATTAAATCGGTTTTTGTTTTGGGCGAATGTTGTTTTCGTTCGGAACAAGTTCCGAACTACGACGATTGGATATGAAACTTGAACTCTCTTGGATTGGTAAAGGCGAAGAACCCGCACTCGAACCGCGCATCCTAATTCTCGAACCCGAATACTCCTTTGGTGACGTGGATACAGGTAATTTGCTCATTCATGGTGATAATCTCCTCGCACTCAAAGCTCTTGAACAAGACTATGCGGGCAAAGTCAAGTGTATCTATATTGATCCGCCTTATAATACAGGCAATGCTTTTGAACATTATGACGATGGCATTGAACATTCGCTTTGGCTCAATCTTATGTATCATCGCCTTGTTTTGTTGAAAAACCTGCTGAATACTGAGGGGTCTATTTGGATTTCGATTGATGATGATGAAAGCCATTATTTGAAAGTTATGTGTGATGAAATATTTGGAAGAAAGAATTTTGTGGCAAATGTGATTTGGCAAAAAAAGTATTCTCCTCAAAATGATGCTAAATGGCTTTCTGATAGTCACGACCATATTTTAGTTTATGCTAAAAATAAAGAGATTTGGCGACCTAATTTACTGCCACGTGGAGAAAAGCAAAATGCTTATTATAAATATGATGATAATGATGGACGTGGTTTATGGCGTTCTGATAATGTTTTAGTAAAATCTTTTTCGCAAAGCGGTGTTTTTGCTATAGTAAATCCTAATACTGGCAAAGAATACTATCCACCAAAAGGCAGTTGTTATAGATTTAACGCGGAAACGGCTAAACGTTTTTTAGAAGAAAATAGATTTTATTTTGGAAAAGAAGGAACTGGTGCTCCTCAATTAAAGAGATTTTTATCCGAAGTAAAAGATGGTGTTACAAGTTTAACGATTTGGCTAAGGGAGGAAGTTGGAGATAACCAAGAAGCCAAAAAAGAAGTTAAAGACTTTAATGGTGAAAATATCTTTAGTACACCTAAGCCAGAAAGATTAATTGAGCGCATACTTTTTCTTGCAACTCAACCAGGCGACCTCGTCCTCGACAGCTTCCTCGGCAGTGGCACAACTGCTGCTGTTGCCCACAAAATGGGTCGGCGTTGGATAGGCATTGAGTTGGGCAATCACGCTTATACGCATTGTGTGCCGCGCCTCAAAAAAGTGGTGACGGGCGAAGACCAAGGCGGCATCAGTAAAGCGATGAATTGGACAGGTGGCGGTGGTTTCAAAACGTGTCGTTTGGCACACAGCCTTTTAGAAAAAGATGACAATGGTATGTTGCGTTTCAATCCCGATTTTACAGACGACATGATAGCAGAAGCGGTGGCGAAGATAGAAGGGTTTATCTATTTACCCCCCTCAGTAAAAGGCGATGAAAATGCTCGCCCTTTTTGGCAACAAGCACAATCAACGGAAAAAGATTTTTTGTTTGTGACGAAGGTGTTTGTGACAAGGGCTTGGTTGGGGTTGTTGGCGGAACAAGTTCCGCACAACGTTAGTTTGTTGATTTGTTGCCCTGCTTATGGCGAGGGTTGCGAAAGGGCATATAAGCATATTAATTTGAAGAAGATACCACATAGTTTTATGCACCGCTTTGAGTTTGACGAAGATGATTATTCTTTGAAAGTTGAGAATGTATTAAGTGGTGTGGAACTTGTTCCGCACGACAACGATAATGACAATGACAACGATAACGCGGAACAAGTTCCGCGCTACAAGGATAAAAAGAAAAATAAAAAATTAGATATACAACAAGAGTTATTTTGACTTACTGTGGCGTGGAACTTATTTCGTACTTGTGTTGTGCGGAACTAGTTCCGCGCTACTTTTTAAAATAAGCATACAAAAACAAGAGAGAACTGCATGAATAATTCCTAACAATCAATCATTATTTAACATCATGCAGAAGATGAAAACAGCGAACCCACGATTAGAATTTATTGGCAACCGAATGTCGTTGCGCCAACCTTTAAGAGATTCATTGCATATTGTTGCAGATATTGTCGAAGACCTCGACACGAGAGCCGCTGATGACCCCTCAGTATTACAGGCTGAATTGGCGCGTATTCGTGTGCTATATCCGACATGTACAGATTTTGAACGAGACTTTGTGTCCGTTGCTTTTTCCATTGCCACAGGTGTCGGCAAAACGCGGTTGATGGGCGCCATCATGACGTATTTGTTTTTAGAAGGTCGAAGTCGTAACTTTTTTATCCTTGCGCCAAACTTAACGATTTATGAAAAGCTCATCAAAGACTTTGGCGACCCGTCGTTTTCCAAATATGTTTTCAAAGGAATTAGCGAATTAGCGAATCATCCACCTGTTGTCATTACAGGTGATACCTACGCACAAGCCTCTACGCTTTTTGCCCCTTTGGAAATGCGTATCAATGTGTTCAATGTTTCCAAATTCAACAAGGATACTACTGAGGGGTCTGGAAAGAAAGGCGGTTCTGGTTTGCCGCGCATCAAACGGATTTCGGAGTATTTGGGACAATCGTATTGGTCTTATTTATCGGGCTTGAAAGATTTAGTGATATTGATGGACGAAGCCCACCGTTACCATGCCGACAAAAGCAAACGCGCTATCAATGAACTGAAACCAATGTTGGGCATTGAATTGACGGCAACGCCTTATGTCAACAATGACAAAGAGAAAGGCGTGATGTTTAAAAACATTGTTTTAGAATATTCATTGGCAAAAGCCTTGCGCGAAGGGAAATACATCAAAGAACCCGCTATTGCGACCCGTGAGAATTTTGAGCCCAAAGGCAAAACGGACGAAGAAATAGAACGCGTTAAATTAGAAGATGCGATAAGTGTGCATGAAAAAACGAAAATAGAATTGCAACGTTACGCCTTAGAATCAGGCAAAGCGGAAGTAAAGCCTTTCGTTTTGGTTGTTTGTCGGGATACCACACACGCAAAGTCCGTAGCTGACTATGTTAGCAGTTCCCAATTTCATTTTGGCAGTTATGCAGGTAAAACATTACAAATAGACAGCACAACGCGCACAACAGAAGATATAGAAAAGCTATTCATCAGTTTAGAAAGCCCTAAAAATCCGATAGAAATCGTTGTTCATGTCAATATGTTGAAAGAAGGCTGGGACGTATCAAACCTTTATACAATTGTACCGCTTCGCGCATCGAAAGCCTTGATATTGATAGAGCAGACAATCGGACGTGGTTTGCGTTTGCCTTATGGCGAACGGACAGGCGACAAAGCGGTTGATACCTTGACGGTTTTATCACATGAAAACTTTGCCCAAGTGATAGAAGCCTCCAAAGACAACAGTTCGGTTTTCAACAAAATGCAGCATGTTGTATTATGCGAAGCAGACTTGAATGGCGAAAGAAAGGTTATCACAGTCTTGGATACGATGAGCCAAAAGATGAAGCATGAGCAAGAACGTATTGCGGTTATGCAAGAAGGTGCGGAAAAACAAAAGGCGCAATACTGCTTAGATGCGACACAAGCGATAATCAATGTGTTACCCTTAGTAGCAGTCAAAATGCCAGAAGTCAGAAGTATAGATGATTTGAACAACGTAGGGGTCAAAGAAGTCGTTATTCAGTTAATTGAAGAAGAATCAAAACATGGCATAAATAACCTTTTCAAAGAACAAGAAACGATAGCGATATTAGCAGAAGTCAAAAACGTATATGAAAGCGTTGTAAACGATTATCAAAAAAATCTTATTGAAATACCCCGCTTGACGGTTCAACCTGCACCACCAGAAGCACATTTTGATGATTTTGATTTAGACACGTCGAGTAGTAGTGTTGAATCCAAATTTGAATTCCATGTTAATGAAGAAACTATTGTTAGAGAAGATTTAGTCAAGCATGACCGTGATTATATTCAAGTCATACGCGGTGCTTTAAATCAACGTAAAGAAACACCCGCACAAATGATTGTTGCAGATTTACTATTGCATTCCGAAGTAGATTATGATAAATTCCATATACTTCTTTTCAAATTAGCCAATCAAGCAACTGCTGCAATAGAACAAAAAGCAAGACCAAATGAAACACTCGTTGAATTAGTCATGCACCATCGGCGCGAAATAGCCCGACGTATTTATGCCCAAATGAAAAAGCATTTTCATTTGACAGAAGCGGGTTATCAAGTTTCACAAATATTGCCATTCTCTAAAATCGTTGCATGGAATATCACTGTATCTTTAACAGCAGGACGATTAAATATCCGAACGGGTGTATATAAAGACAATAAGAGCCAAATAAAAAAATACATTTTTTGGGGTTTTAAAAAATCAAGTCACCCTGAATATACATTTGATTCTACATCCGAAGCAGATTTCGCAAAAGTTGTTGATGGAGATAGACATGTTGAAAAATGGATGCGCCCTGCGCCGAATCAATTTCAAATCTATTGGCATCATCAAACAAAAAAATACGAACCTGATTTTGTTGTTGAAACCGAAGAAGGCATTTATATGGTAGAAGTAAAAGCTGCCAATGAAATAAATGATGACGATGTAAAGGAAAAAGCAAAAGCTGCGACCACTTTCTGCAAAGAAGTCTCGAAATATATGAATTTATACGGCAAGAAAGAATGGAAGTATTTTATTGTGCCACATGATGCGATTAAAGGGAGTGGGACATTTCAGCATTTGATGGATAAATATTGTTGTTGATTGTAGTGTGGAACTTGTTCCGTACACAAAGGTACACACGGAACAAGTTCCGTGCTACAATAGAAGAAGGGCGACGGGTCAAAAGGTGCTAAACCTTCGACAATCTCATAGGATTTAGCATAACACGGCATATCTCATGCTATACATGCACTCGGGAGAACCGATTGGGTTATAAAGAGTACATGACACGCACTCGGGAGAGCCAATTGGGTTATAAAGAGTGCGTGTCATGCACTCGGGAGAACCGATTGGGTTATAAAGAGTACATGACATGCACTCGGGAGAACCGATTGGGTTATAAAGAGTGCTTGACACGCACTCGGGAGAGCCAATTGGGTTATAAAGAGTACATGACATGCACTCGAGAGAACCGATTGGGTTATAGGAGACAAGGCGTTTTTTCTAAAACTTAAATTTGCTTTGTAGGGCGATGGCACAAAACGGTTGACATGTGAAACCATTTAGGAGAGGAAAAGAAAAGCCGTAAGATGGGTTACATCGTACGGCTTTGTTTTGACGATACTCGACGACATTTTAAGTGTGCGAAGCGGCTGGAACAGCAGATTGAGCCGCTTTTTCGGTGGCTTTCTTTTCAGAAACCGTTTTCTTGTAAAAAGCTCTCAACTCCTCGATGGTGGGTTGATACTTTAAGTCGTCTTGCGCTTGAAAAGCAGCGTAAATTTTGTTGGCGTAGTACATTGCGTCGGCTTTGCACAGCTTCGCGGCTTTGTCCCACTCGACAATGGCATCGTCAATTTTTTGTTTAAAAGCAAAAAAATCCAACACCGCGCCCAATTTGAGTTTGAATTCAGCTTTAGGAAAATTGCCAGTCAAAACCTCTGGGAAAAGGTCTGCTTTTTTGTCGCAATCTTCGACAAAAGAGAGGCTGGTTTCGCCCATGGTTTTTTGCCCAGTAGTGGTTTTTTCAAAAGGGGCGAAATACGCTGCAACGGTGGCAGTGAGTTCGTCAATTTTTGTCATGATGGCTTCCCTTTCCGGGTTGCCCGATGATTTGAACGCTTTATTAGCCATGTGAAAATGGTTATTTAAAGGTGACACAAAAGAGGATTTAAAAATTGAAAGGTGTTTGTTATTGTTTTTACTTATGTTTTAGAAATTTGTTTCATTTGTATTGTTTCAAATGAAAAAATTTCCAAAAATTATCATCTGGCAACGATAAAATAATAAAGTAGCATTTTTGTCATTAATCCCGAATTCACGTTATTTGATTAAGTTTTACAAGGTATAGTAGACGAAAAAAGGATAGGTTTTTGTTTTTTTTGTAAAAAAATACAAAACCTATCCTTTTTTCGTCTACTATACCTTATGACCTTTTAACTTTACCGTCTACTATACCTTTTGACCTTAAGTAATAGTTGTAGAGCTACGCTCCGATAGCATCCAATAAGAGCCTCATTTTTCTACCGATATATCTCACCTACGGTGCTTGTTATGCACCTATTTTTCACAAAAAGCACCGTAGGTGAGACATATTGGTAGAAAATAGTCAAGCTGTATGTCTCTTTCAGGGCGTAGCCTTAAAAATATTTTCAAAGTGCCAAAGTAGAATTAGTAACACGTAAATAGTTATTACTCAATTTTGGCTCTCCTGTTTTAGAGTTTAAACATTTATTCAACAATAAATATGAACCCAATAAAATATCTATGGATATTACACCCGAATTAGTCGGTGAACCCAGCGATAATGCATGGGAATTGCGGAATTTTATACCCGATTGGGTATATACTTAACGGATAATGGATAGCGAAAAATGGATAATCTAAAACACGAAAAAAAGTACATATGAAAGCACTCATTTTAGTTGGCAAAGACCAAGCATTGGCATACAAAGACGTTGAAAAGCCTGCACATACTGAGGGGTCTGTTTTAGTGAAATTATCGGCGGCTGCCTTGAATCATCGCGATGTTTGGATTGAGCAAGGTCAGTATGCGGGTATAAAATATCCGACCATTTTGGGTAGTGATGGGGCAGGAACGACAGAAGATGGGCAGCCTGTCATCATTAATCCCGGTATCAATTGGGGCGATGATGCCCGTTTTCAAGGCAAAAGTTTTCAGATTTTGGGTTTACCCATGGATGGTACTTTTGCGGAATACATCAGCATTCCAGAAGAGAATATTGTTAAAATGCCAGAACATTTGACCTTTCAACAAGCCGCAGCGTTGCCTTTGGCGGGATTAACGGCTTATCGGGCATTGTTTACGCGCTGTCAAATTAAGGCGGGCGAAAAGGTGTTGATTTCTGGTATTGGCGGCGGTGTGGCATTGTTTGCGCTTCAATTTGCATTGGCTATGGGTTGTGAGGTGTGGGTGACATCGAGTTCGGAAGATAAGATTGCCAAAGCGGTGGCGATGGGTGCACAAGGCGGATTTGATTATCGTACTGAGGGGTGGTCAAAGGCGGCTATGGCAACAACGGGCGGCTTCGATTGTGTGATTGACGGTGCGGCGGGTGCGGGTTTTGCAGAATTGGTCAAGACGTGTCAGCCTGGTGCGCGTTTGTGTTTTTATGGTGGCACGTCGGGCTTGTTGACGGGCATCAGTCCACAAATTGTATTTTATAAACAATTGAGCATCATGGGTTCTACCATGGGTTCATCAGCAGAATTTAAGGCAATGGTCACGTTTGTTTCCAACCATAAAGTTGTGCCTGTTGTGGATGACATTTTTGATTTGCGTGATGGCAATGCGGCGTTTGCAAAAATGGCGAATGGTCAGCAGTTTGGGAAATTGGTTTTGTTGATTGGTTAGTAACGCGTAAATAAATACATTCAGCAAAGTAATTTAAGCAAACTATTTTCTTTTGTGTATAAACCCTAAATAACCTTAAATGCCTTATATACCTTATACGGTTAAAAATGTAGTTTTTTTTACCATTTAAGGTATTTAAGGCATTTAAGGCATTTAAGGCATTTAAGGCATTTAAGATAACACATAAAAATTTGAAAATAAATACATTCAGCAAAGTGATTTAAGCAAACTATTTTCTTTTGTGTACAGAAGAATAATAGAACGATAACAATTTAAAAATCAAAAGATTATGGATAAACGCGTAACGGGTCTCGGTGGCATTTTTTTGAAAATGAATGACCCAAAAACAACCACTGCTTGGTATGACCAACATTTAGGTCTTAATTTTAAAGGTAGTACGTATCAAACTTTTAAATGGCGTGATAGAGAACAGCCTGAAAAAATAGGGCAGACGGCATTTAGTCTATTTCCAAAGGACACGACATATTTTGCACCGAGTGACAGCTCATTTATGCTTAATTTGAGGGTTGAAAATCTCGAAAAACTTCTGGAAATACTGAGGGGGGAGGGCGTGACAATTGTTGATGAAATGCTCGGAGAGGATTATGGTAAGTTTGCTTGGATTCTCGACCCCGAAGGCAATAAAATAGAGTTGTGGGAACCAATAGATGAAGTCTTAGAGGTTTGGGAGAAAGAAAATAATGTAGAAATAAAGGATGAATGATACATTGTGAACCACACAAAGTATTGTTTTTCAGTATTTTATCAGATGGGCATGCGTCGTTTATTTTATTCAAGTTCAAAAAACAAAGAGTCATACACAATGGGTATGACTCTTTGTTTTTTGCAACAATGTATATATTTTAACGTTTTATTTTCGCCAAAGAGCCCATTTTATCTAACTTTGAGCATTATAATATTTTCAATTTTTAACCTTTTAATAAAGGACTGAACAATCATATTTATGAAAATTTTTTACCAAATCAATCTATTTTTACAACGAAACAGAGAAATACTGTCCCGCAAAGCGGGATGGCGCAAGATGCGCTCAAGGGAGGTACTCTGTGTGGCATTATTGATGACAGTTGCCGCTTGTTTTGTTATTGAAAATAAATTTACGGCTTTAGCACCCGGCATTTGGCGCGTCAGTTTGCAATTAGTACCTGTAGAAATTGTGCGGCAACAAGGAAATGAAATCCACTCGGCAAGACAACTGTTGACCCAAAAAGACAAACAATTAATACCTGATAATGTACGCTACGACGAGGCAACAGAGGGAGAATTGCCTTTCCTTTGGGAAGTCACCTACGTGAACGATACAAGTTTTTATATTGAAATCATCAATGGGGATGAACGCGTAAAAGTAGAGGCACAAGACATTAAATTTGGACGCAATAAGCAAACAGGTAAGGATACTTTGCGTATCAATTTCCCAATTTTTGGTTCTTATATCACAGCTATGTATCAAGAACGGGTGATAGAAGGGGAGTGGGTCGTGCCTGCTAAAAGCTTGAGGATTCCATTTTTGGCGCGTTATGGTCAAAATCATCGGTTTACGACTGTTAGCAAACCGCCTATAACGGATTTGACGGGTAAATGGGATTGTACATTTGATTTGGCTGCCAAAGAACCCTATAAAGCCATCGGGGAATTGACGCAAAATGGCAATATACTGAGGGGTACGTTTCGGACTGAAACGGGTGATTATCGCTTTTTGGATGGAGAAGTACAAGGTGATAAATTTTATTTGTCTTGTTTTGATGGCGCACACGCTTTTCTTTTTGAAGGAAAAATCAGAGCAGATGGACACTTGGATGGTTCATTCAGAAGCAGTAAGAGTGAGCCTGAAATATGGGTGGGCAAACGCAACGACAAAGCAGAATTGCGGAATGCCAATGCGCTAACAAAGGCAAATACTGGGGGGGCAGTTTCTTTTTCTTTTCCAAATTCGGATGGCAAACAAGTGTCGCTTTCGACGTATGGTTCAAAGGTTAAGATACTGCAATTGATGGGTACTTGGTGTCCCAATTGCTACGATGAGACAAAATTTATCATCAATTATCTGAAAGAACACCCCAATTTGACGGATAAAGTAGCTGTTATTCCTTTGGCTTTTGAACGCAATGCTGATGTCGCCGCAACACAAGTCGCAACATATAAAAAGAGAATGGGTATGCCTTATGATATTTTGATTGCGGGTACGACAACGAATAAAGCGGAAGCTGTAAAATCATTGCCCTTTTTATCGCAAGTGGTGGCTTATCCGACAATGGTTTTTTTAGATAAAAACAATCGCGTTCGGCGCATTCATACAGGTTTTGATGGTCCTGCCACAAGTAAATATGCAGAGTTTACAAAAGAATTTGATGACTTTATGAAAATTCTGATAGCGGAATAATATTTGCATCAACCGCCTAAATCTTAATTACTAATTGATCGCTGCTTATAAATATTATGAATAATTTAATAATTGCATACTGTATTGAAAATCAAATTGTTGCTGCAAAACTAATTGCGGCATTAAAAGGTAAAATGGACGTAATCAAAGTTATTTTTGATGAAAACAACGGCATTGAGGGTTTGAAGAAATCGGCAAATGGCAACGCTTTTCCTGTTCTTTTACTCATCAGCGACAATTTTTTGAAGTCTGAAAACGGCATGAATGGCTCGTTAGCTTTTATTCAATCCTTGGGTAGTGCGAAGCGTTTAATTCCCGTTACAACGGATGGTGTCTATACCGATCCGGTTTCTGGTAAGGTTTCAACAGTCTCGACTTCTTTTGATAGGGTGAGTAATGTTATTCAATTTATGAATTATTGGCAAGACCGTTATCTTGAATTGCGCAAGTTAAAAGACGAAGGAGATGAATCGGCTAATAATGATATTGTACGCATTATCAGGGCGATATCCAGTGAAATTGGCGAGTTGTTACGTTATTTCAGAACTATAGAATTTTATAGTTTTGACCAGTTTATCGAATCAAATTATATCATTCTGTACCGAATTTTGAATTTAGATGTGTCAAAACAGGAAGAAACGGTACCTCAATTGGTTGTTTCACATACCGTTGTGCCTATCCAAAATACGGAGGTGGCTTATTCTAATGGTATAAAAACGTCCATTAGTTCCGCTGTTGAACAAGAACCGCCTGTTAATTTGTCGGATATTCCTGGCATTGCTCAATTGAATGAGCGGATGAATATGCACGATTCTTCTATCGGTACGCCCCAAGATGCGGTTGTTGTAACAAAAGATATTGATAGTTCAAGATTGGAAAATGACAGTCAAATAACACCTCAAAGCACAATTCAAGATGACAATGTCATAGAAGAAACGCCTACGGAGTTACAGAAAAGTGATGTTTCGTTTACTTTAGAATCGCTCATTGAAAATATTCAGACGGATAAACATTATCAAACGCTGGAGGATAGAACGACATCGCCACTCAAATCAGAAGGTGAGGGTAAAGTCATTGCCGCAGAAGCAGAATCGGAAAAACACGTCGAAATGCCTTTGGCTGCCGCTTCTTTGGATATGATTATTAAAAAAACAAATGGCGAATTATTTGTTGAAACGATGGACGAAGACGAAGTTCAACATGAAGTAGCACGGGTATTTGATGAAGCAGAGCAAATAGACCCGAATTTTGACTTTGAATCGCAACTTACACAAGATGCAGACAGTCAAGAAGTTAGCGCCGATAATATGTCTCAATCTGTTCCGCAGAGCGAGATGGCGCAAGATGTGCTCAAGGAGAGCGCCGAAAGGACTATTGTTGACACCTTACAAGCCCATTTGGTAACAGAGCCATTAAACAATGCTGTGCGTTATCAGTTGGCATCTGAATTGACAAATCAAAACCGCTATGTTGAAGCGACGGAGCAACTGGATATTCTACTGGATAATGACCGCACCAATGTCGATGCTTATATTTTATTGGCTTATTTAGCAGAGCAACAAAGTGATTTTATTTTGAGCTTGAACTCTTTGGAAAAGGTCACTTTATTGAACCCCGATTATTCTGGCATTTATTATAAGTTAGGTCGTTTGACCAATGACCACTTCAAAAAGCAGAACCGTAAGGCTTTACGTTATTTCAGAGAAGCGGTGATACAAGACCCAACAAATGCCGATGCACAATATCATTATGCTGTGGCGATGGTTGAGCAAAGAGGGGATTTCAATACAGCGATTGAGCATTTACATAAGGCTGCTGAAATGGCACCTGAACGTGATGATATCACTTTTGAATTGGCAAAAGCCTATTTTGAAATCAACGATAAAGCCAATGCGGCGCAATACTATGCACGTGCCACGGGCATGAATGCACACCATAAAACAGAGTCAAATGACCAACTGTTTTATTATGAAGAGCCTGTCGTTGAGGTCATACCACAGATTCTTGACAATGGCATAACAGTTTTAATCACAGGTGCAACTTCGGGCATTGGTAAAGCGACGGCGTCTATATTTGCTAAAAATGGTTATCGCCTCATACTGACGGGTCGTCGGTCTGAAAGATTGGAGGATGTAAAAACAGCCTTTGAACAGGACTATCATAACAGGACTCAAATATTGAATTTTGATGTTAGAAGTCTTGAAGACATGAAAAAAGCACTTGCTGAATTGGATGAAGACTTCAAAAATGTGGATATTCTCATCAACAATGCAGGTTTAGCCAGTGGTTTTGCACCGATTCATGAAGGTGACATTGAAGACTGGGATAAAATGATTGACACCAATATCAAAGGCTTGTTGTACATGACTCGGGCTATTGCACCTCAAATGGTCGCGCGTCGCAAAGGTCATATTGTCAATATTGGTTCTATTGCAGGTAAAGAGATTTATCCAAATGGCAATATTTATTCTGCAACAAAATTCGCCGTTGATGCTTTAACGAGAGCCATGCGTGTGGATATGCACAAATACAATATCAGAGTCAGTCAAGTTTCGCCTGGGGCAGTCGAAGAAACAGAATTTGCCATGGTGCGTTTTCATGGTGATGTCGAAAAAGCAAGCATTTATAAGGACTTTACGCCTTTAAAAGCCTCTGATGTTGCTGAAACAATCTACTTTATGGTGACACGTCCTGAATATGTCAACATTCAAGACGTGGTGATGATGGGTACACAACAAGGTTCAGCCAATCATTTTGATAGAAGCGGTAGAACACCCATCGAGAAAGAATAAAATTTGGTTTTATAAGACATTACAACATGCCTCTTCGGTTTTTTACTGAGGGGGTGTTTTTTTTTGAAAAATAACTGATTCTTCTGATGAGCATCAACCACGACTATCTGTCACATATTTGGAAAGTTTAGAGGTTATACAAAGTCGTTTTATGCAACGGAAATTTTAGGGTTACGTTTTATATAGTTTTATTTTTAGTAAAACACTAACCTTTATAAATCAATAAGTTATTTATTTTTTTTAGATAGATAGACCCCATTATCATTTTATCGGTTGAAACTCAAACGCATTTACAATCAGCCAATAATAAAACATTGAAAGAAAATATTAAAAGAAAACGGGTGTCACAAGAGGAAATCAAGTTCAATGTTGGTGGCATAATAATAGGTATACTTTCCATCAAAACTATGAGATAAAAATGTGCTTACTTATGAAAAGAATTAAATTATTACTACTGATAGCCATCTTGAAAGTTCAATTCCTTTTAGCTTTTCAGTCTCCAAACATCCAATATACTGAGGGGGGTGCAACGCTGAAATTGAACCAATCGTCAGCTAAATACATCATTAATAACCAATTAATAGAAGCTGAAAATGACGCGACAGCAGCTTTAGCATTGGCTCGAGCAGAAAATTCGACTTCGGGCATAGCCCATGCCTTGGACAATCTTGGCTTGATTGCTCGTGCAAAATTTGATTACACCAATGCCATGAACTATTTTGTCGAAGCTTTGAAACTCAAAGAATCGATGTCTGATAAATGTGGTGTTGCGGAATCTAAGAATCATATAGGTCGCGTTTTTTATTTACAAAACAATAATAATCAAGCTCTTGTAAATTATCAGGCGGCTTTAGATTTGTTGGATAACAATAAAGCGGCTTTACCAACCCTTGCTGAAACGCATCGGAATTTAGGGGATGTATATTTAAGCCAAAAATTTTATGGTAAAGCCATTGATGAGTTTGACAAAGCCTTGAAGATTTGGTCTCAGGATTTACAAGACTTTCCACGGGCAGCTTCATTGGCTTCATTTCTCGGAAAAATAAATTTTGACATCAATGACAATGATGGTGCGTTGAATAATTTCAACGCCTCGCTTAACTTTCATCGTATGTTGAACGATGTAGCGGGGTGTGCAAATGATTTTTTGGGCTTGTCAAGGGTTTATAATGGTTTGAATGACAATGACTTAGCTATTGCCAATGCGGGAAATGCGTTAAGTGCTTTTAAGCAAATTTCTAACCCCATAGGTATGTCAGAAGCCAACTGCCTATTAGGAAAAATTTATTTTAAAAATAATAATACAACGTTAGCGGCTTCATTTTTTGAACAAAGTGCTAAGATACTGAGGGGGGTAAATTTTCAACCCGCAATGCCAGCTATTTACAAAAGTATTGCAGAAGGTTACCTGAAAATGGGTAATACGACAACAGCTTATGAGTATCTGTCGGATTATGCAACAAGCAAAGACAGTCTTTTCAATAATGAAAAAAGCCGTGCTTTGGTTGAAATGACGACAAAATACGAATCGGAATTTGCTGTAAAAGATAAAAATCGGCAGTTAGCTGCTTTTGAAAAAGCAAAAACGGATGAAAAGAGACTTCGTTGGCTTTTAATAGGTCTCGTTGGCCTTTCTCTTGTGGCATTATGGTTGACATTTAGAAATTATCGTTTAAAGAAAGCGGACAATAAAAAATTAGCTGTTCTAAATGCTCAAATTCAAAACCAAAATGAAGCTATCGTAAGTCAGAATGATGCTTTAGAGCGCGTAAATAGCCAATTGTCAGAAAAAAATGAAGCACTTGATTTGCTAAATAATCGCCTTATTGAAGAAGTTTCCGAGCGCGAAAATGCACAAAATGAGCATTTTTCGAAGGATAATTACCTTGCTGATGTGTCTTCTCGAATGCGGGACCCCCTCAGTATTATGGTCAATGAGGCGCGAATGTTGATGTTGGAAGAACCGCGAAAAGACCAAGAAGAACACGTTAAACACCTCCAATTTGCTACCAATAATTTGCTCGTTTTGATAAATGATGTGTTGAATTTTTCAAATATTGAAGCTGGAAAATTGACTTTATCTCATCAAGATTTTGAAACACATCAAATTTTTGAACAAATTAAACAAGGTATAAAAGCTAAACACAACGTGACTTTTGAATCTCATATTGATAATAAAGTGCCCGTTCAGTTAAAAGGCGATTCCGTTAGGTTGGTACAAATTTTATATTATATCACAACAGGATTGCAGCGTCAATTAGATAGTGGAAAGATTAAGCTCGAAATTTTGTACAACAGTTTGATAGGGAATGAGTTAACACTTAAAATTAACATCATTGCAAATGGGAAAATATTAAAACATGACCTATTATCTCATATATTAAGTTGCGATGAATGTAGAGTATTGTTCAAAGATTTATCGTCGAGTGATATGGAATGGTTGACAGCTCGCCGCCTCATTGAGTTGCAAAATGGTAGTATTCAACTTCTTGAACAAGAGAATAGATTGGAGTTATCCGTTTATTTACCTTTCAAAATAGTGGCGACCATAGGTGAAAAAGTGACAGATACTGAGGGGGTACCGATTTGGGCAAATAATAACTTTTTAGAAGGCAAACGCGTGCTGATTGTTGAAGATAATAAAGTCAATCAGATGTTGGTTGCCAATATGCTAAAAAAACGAGATGTGGTAGTGCGCACAGCCAATGATGGCTTGGAAGCTCTGGAGGTTCTTGAAACTAAAGATTTTGATTTGATTTTAATGGATATTCAAATGCCTCGCATGGACGGTTATCGGGCGGTAGCTGAAATTCGGCGTTTAAAAAATGTTGTCAAATCGGAGGTACCTATCATCGCGCTCACGGCTTCGGCTTATATCAACGAAAAAGAAAAAGCGCAACTTTTTGGTATGACCGATTATATCGGTAAACCATTTTCGCCCGATGAGCTTTTAGAAAAAGTTGTGCGGGTATTGATGTCTTCAAAGGGGAGTAAAGAAAAAGAAGTAGAATCTGTTATCTAAAAAGTTAAAAGTTAGGGCGAAAAAGTCAACACGCCATGAATGAAATAAACGGCAAAGGGGAATAAGACCTCCTTTGCCTTTTGCTTGTATAAAAAGATGTTTAGGTCGAAAAAAACGAAACTTATCGAAACTGATAGTCATAATTAGGTGGGAAACATCGAGAAATTTAGATATTTGGGTTTGAATCAAAAATAATAAATGTTCGAAACTTTTAAACTGAATTTCCTCTATGAAACTATTATTACGTATCGGTCTTTTTCTTGCCCTTGTAGCAGGCTTGGCATTCATCAAATTTAAATATTTCCCCCAAAATGAGGCGATAAAAGGTGCCCCAAATGGCGGTAGTGGAACGCCTGGCAATGCCCCTGCGATGGGTGTAAGTGGCTATATTGTGAAGTCTGAAACTTTAAATAATGGCATTTTTGCCACAGGCACCGTTATTGCGTCCGAAATGGTTGATTTGAAACCAGAAGTTTCTGGTAAAATTGTTGAACTTAATATTGTTGAAGGTAAATCCGTTTCAAAAGGTCAACTTTTGATTAAACTCAATGATGTTGACCTGCAAGCAACGATGAAAAAGCTACAAGCGCAACTGGATTTGACGGATCAAAGCGAAAAGCGTTTGCGCAAGCTGCTAGAAGTCAAAGGCGTGTCACAAGACGAATACGATGCGATTACGAATCAAATCAACAATATCAAGGCGGATATGGAGTTTACGCAAGCCCAAATTGCGAAAACCGAATTGCGGGCACCTTTTAATGGTGTTATCGGTCTCAAAAGTATCAGTAAAGGGGCTTATATCACCGCTTCGAGCCAAGTTGCGACAATTTTAGTGTTGAATCCTGTTAAAATCGATTTTACAATTCCTGAAAAATACGCCAACGCTGTACAGGTAGGTGATAATATTGGTTTTTCAATTGAAGGTATCAAAGACAAGTTTGCAGGCAAAGTCTTTGCGACAGAAAATCAAATAGACCCTGAAACGCGCACATTCAAAATACGGGCAACGGCTGCCAATCCAAATGGTAAACTGAAAGCAGGTGCATTTGTCAAGGTTGATTTTAGCCTAAAAGAAATAAACAATGCCTTGATGATTCCTACCGAAGCCATGATTCCTGTTTTGAAAGGACAACAAGTTTTTGTCAGTAAAAATGGGATAGCCAAACCCGTGCAGATTGACGTAGGTATGCGCACTGATGTAAAAATCCAAGCAACTTCAGGACTGTCTATGGGCGATACAGTGATTACTTCCGGCTTAATGGGTATTAAGGAAGGTGTAAAAGTAAAGTTCACTTCTGTTCAATAATTTTTCATTCATACAAATCTTGTCCATACTGAGGGGGTGGGTTTTGTTCAAAGATTTATAGCTTTGAGCGAAATTTCGTTTTTACATTGGGATTAAACGATGTGTAAAATGCGTGTTTTTGTTTTAGTTCAATGAAAATTAATCCATTATCTTATGAAAGAGTTGTTTAGTAAATTAGGTATTATACTTGCCATTTGTCTTGTTGAATTGGCATTGGTCAAATTTGGTCAATTTGCTTTTGGCGGTATCATGGTTGTTGTAGGGCTGTTTGGCGGCTTGATGATTTTGATGGGACATAAAAAATGGGGTTGGGGTATGGTGATCGGTACGGTACTGTTTACACTCGTTCTTCTATTGTTTGGGTGGTCATTCATGGAAGGCTGGCCCGGTCCTGGCGAGTTTATTATGGATGGTAAGCGGTATCAAAAACAATAATTCAAGGCATGAAAAATAAGAATTTAATCCTTTTAGCTTTACTGGCTGTGGTCGGAAGTATAGGGGCGTGGTATCTGATGAGTAAAGAGGATTCGAATTTAGAAGGCTATGATTTTCATTTTGCTATCAAAGATACGGCTGATGTGGGTAAAATTTTTCTCGCTGATCGGGAAGGCAGAACGGTTACTTTGACGCGTGACAATAAGGTTAAGTGGCTGGTTGGCGGAAAGTATGAGGCGCAACCTGATATGATAAAAACATTGCTTGAGACCATTAATCAAGCCGAATTAAAATTTCGTTTACCACGTAATGCCGTAGAAAGTGTCGTAAAAGACATCGCTACTGAGGGGATAAAAGTTGAAATTTATAGCAAAAGTGGTAAGGCATTGCGTACTTACTACGTCGGCGGTTCCACACCAGATGATAGAGGGACTTTTATGATGATGGAAAACAGCAATGAGCCTTATGTCATGCACATTCCCGGTTTTCAAGGTATGTTGCGTCCGCGTTTTCAGATGGAAGAACAAGATTGGCGAGACCGATTTGTCTTCAAATTGCAACCCCAAGACATACAGATGGTGAGTATCGAATATCCTAATCAGCAAGCCAAATCATTTAAGTTGACACGTGAAGGCACCAATCAGTTTAAAGTTGACCCTTTTTACAGCATTGTGCCACGCATCAATCGCCCTGTTGTGACGGGTATGGTAGATGCTTTTTTACAAGGATTTGAAAAACTCGGCATTGAAGGTTTTGAAGCAGGTAATCCTAAGGCTGATTCTTTAAAAAACGCGCCTGTTTTTGCTAAAATAACAGTTGTTGATAATAAGGGAATGTCAAAAACATTGACCTTACACCCTTTCCTTGCAAGGAATGAGGCGGGTGCCGTTACGCGGTCGGATGATAATCAAGTACATATTGAGCATTATTTCGTAGATACAAATGATGGCGAATTAATGGCTGTGCAGCATTTCGTTTTTGAAAAAATATTTTGGGCGTATGAGGCATTTTTCATCAACCCTTCCACACGACAAAAGGGATGAAATACTGAGGGGGTCAGATTTACTAAATTTCAAACGTCGTAAATCTGACCCCTCTTTTATGCCTTTACGACAATTGTTTCGTCGTTAAATGTGATGACAAAACCTGCTCTTACCTTATGTCTTTTACGGGTTTCTACTTCTCCATTAACCGTTACATCGCCGTTTGAAATAAACATATTGGCTTCCCCGCCAGAATTCACAACGGACATGAGCTTCATCAAACGGTTTAATTCAATAAATTCTTTTCCTTCTAATTCAAATTCAATCATTTTCGTAATTCGTTGATTTTCAATTTATTAATTTCAATTTATAAGAGATAATGTTTTTATATTTTTGTTTTCCCCCTTTACTTTTTTCTTTTAAAATCCAAGTCTTGAAAGTCAAAACTAAAGTCAGTCAAAGGAGAAATCGCATTCATTTTTATGCCATCGGCTTTACCTTCAGCGTCTAAACTAAAAACTAAAAAAGCATCGGCATCCATACTTCTATCATCCCATTTCACAACAAAAGTATTGGCTTTGTAATAAAACATATTGCCCTTTAGTCGTGGCGAACGTTTTGAGTTAAAACGCATTTTGTCTTTATTTGAAATCACAATGTCGCCAAACCATGCATCAGTATAAGTGCCTGTAAATGAATCGATTGCAACGCTTTTCGATGCCATTTTTTGTTGTACTTCAATTTTAGACCAAATTTCGGAGGTAATTTTAAGAGCATCTGCTTCACCTTTTTTTACACGATCAACCATTTGTTGCACTCTGTCTTGTCCCGTAACGCCGAGGTAGCTGTCTTTAATCATATTCGTAATAGCTGTGAAAGCGGCGCCTGATTGTTGATTTGTTAAGACAATGATACCCAATTTCATTTCAGGAATTAAGGTTATTTGTGTGACAATACCCGCCAAACCGCCTGTGTGTGAGCATTGTTTCATGCCTTTGACGTCCGAAATGCCCCAGCCCAATCCGTAACTGGCAAAATGCGTATTGTACGGACCGCCACCTCTTGTTTTTATGATGGTTTGTGGCGACCACATTTCGTCATGCACATCTTCGCTGAACAGTTTTTTATTCAAACCATTGCCGTATTTGCCGTTGTTCATCTGCATAATTAACCATTTCGACAAATCGGTGATGTTGCTGTAAATACCACCCGCTGCGTTTGCCGTTTCGCTCCAATCGGTCTTAATCACTTGCACTTTTCCGTCAATAGGCGCATGGGCATTGATGATATTTGCTTTGTCTTTCAACCTATAAATTGATGCGGCACTCTTTGTCATACTGAGGGGTTGCATGATGCGTTTTTCGATAAAATCCTCCCAACTCATACCCGATACGCGAGCGACGACTTCACCTGCGATGATGTACAAATTATTGTCATAATCGTATTTCGTCCTGAAACTTGATACGGGTTTCAAATAACGTAAATTGTGGATAATATCGGCTTTTGTGAAATTACTTGAATCGGGCCACATCATCAAATCGCCTGCCCCTAAACCCAGACCACTTCTATGTGTCAATAAATCTGTCACTGTAAACTCTTCTGTGACATAAGGATTATACATTTTAAATTCTGGAATAATATCTGTTACCTTAGTATCCCATGTCAATTTACCTTCGTCAATCAACATGCCTAATGCGGCAGATGTGAATGCTTTACTGTTTGAAGCAATGCCAACTAAGGTGTTTTCATCCATCGGTTTTTTAGAATCCAATGAGCGAACGCCGTAACCTTTGGCGAATATCAATTTATCATCTTTTATAATGCCAACTGAAATACCTGGCACGTCAAAGGCTTTCAAAACCTGCTCAACCAAAGCATCAATTTGTGGGGTTGTAATGACTTGCGCGCTTAGATTGTTTAATGTTAAACAGACTAAAAACAGAGCTATAAACTTAATTTTTTTCATTTTGAATGATTTGATTTTTATGTAAAATTAGTCTTTAAATTCAGGTTTTTCCTTCGTCATACTTGCTTTAAATGCTTCCATCAAGTCATTGGAATAAAACATGGCAGCATTCCAATTTGCCATATACTCCAAACTTTCTGCAATGGAATGGTCTTTTGCGAAAATAATATTTCGTTTAGTGCCTCGAATTGAAAGGGGCGATTTGGCTGCAATGGTTTCAGCAATGTTTGTTACTTCTGCCAACATTTGTTCTTTGTTATCGAAAACACGATTTACCAAACCGCTTTGCAGTGCTTCATTTGCCAAGAGTTTTCTGCCAGTATAAGCCAATTCTCGAATCAAACCATCTGAAATCAATTTGGGCAGACGTTGTAATGTCCCTAAATCAGCAACCATACCTAAGTCAATTTCTTTTATCACAAAATACGCGTCGGCAGTGCAATAGCGGATATCAGTCGCACAGACAATATCCAATGCACCGCCTATGCATCCACCGTGAATCGCGGAAAGGATAGGCTTAGATATTTTTTCAGAAGTGGTTAAAATATCTTGAAAATCAAGCAAAAAATCTCTAAACTTCTCTCTTTTGCGTCCTTCACAGTCGTCGTTAACGAGGTCTTGTGTGGACATGAGCATGTTCAAATCAATACCTGCGCTGAATAATTTATCGCCATTACCACTCAGTATGATGCAGCGTACGTCGGGTGTTTTATCGCAATACAATAAAGCTTTACGCAATTCAAGCCATGCTTCATGATGCAAGGAATTGGCTTTTTCAGGTCTGTTGATGGCTAAATGAGCCACTTTATTGGTAATCGAAAGCGTGAAATGGTGTAAGTTCATTTTAAATTTTTGGACAAAATAGGAAAAGGTTTGTGAAATGCGTACAGAAAAGTGGGTTTGACTTACATATTCGGATTCCAATGATCAGAGAAGCGTTCAAGTTTATCTACTAAATTGACTTTTTCCATTTTATGCATTTTATAGTTTTAAACAAATTTTTTTATACATTTGGCAACCTCAAAGTTAATAGGGGCGTTTCAATTTATTATAGATTGAAGTATAATAATGTGGTGCGTTTTGAAATCAAGAGAAATGCACCCCCTCAGTATAAAACTTAAAAGCCTTGTAAATCAATCGTTTACAAGGCTTTTCTATCATAAATATCATATCCTCTAATCACTTCACTTTCAAGCCCATATTATAAAACATAAACGCATAAATATCGGCTTGTTCTTGAATCACTTTCGCCGTTGGTTTTCCTGCACCATGCCCGGCGGATGTTTCAATACGAATCAATGCAGGATGATCACCCGCTTGTGCGGCTTGTAAAGTCGCTGCGAACTTGAAAGAGTGGGCAGGGACGACTCTATCATCGTGGTCGCCAGTTGTTACCATTGTTGCAGGGTATTTTGTCCCTTTTTTGATATTATGCAATGGCGAAAACTTATAGAGATAACCAAAACCATCTGTTTCTTCACTCAAACCATAATCCGTTGACCAAGCCCGTCCGATTGTAAACTTGTCATAGCGCAACATATCCAACACACCGACAGCTGGTAAAGCGACACGGAACAATTCAGGACGTTGTGTCATACAAGCCCCAACTAATAAACCGCCATTAGAACCACCTTGAATGGCTAAGAAATCGGAAGACGTATATTTTTCTTTTATGAGGTATTCGGCTGCGGCAATGAAATCATCGAAGACATTTTGTTTCCGTTCTTTTGTGCCCGCAGCGTGCCACTCTTCGCCAAATTCGCCGCCACCGCGCAGGTTTGCAACAGCGTAAATACCACCCATATCCAATAAAGCCGCTCGTGACGGACTGAAACCGGGTGTCATAGAAATATTAAACCCACCATAACCATACAACAAGGTGGGATTCTTACCTGTTTTTTTCATACCTTTTTTCATGGTGATGAACATGGGGACTTTTGTACCATCTTTGGATGTGTACCACACTTGTTGAGTGATGTAATTATCGGAATTGAAATCCACTTTTGGGGCTTTGAATATGGTGGACTTCATGGTTTTAACATCTAATTGATAAATCGTTGTGGGACGTGTGTAACTTGAAAAAGAATAAAACGCTTGATTTTCATCGCGTTTGCCGCTAATACCACTTATTGTACCAATACCTGGAAGTTTCAAATCATTTAAAAACTTGCCTGATAAATCATAGAATTTGACAGCACTTGACGCATCGTGTAACCAATAAGTCACCAATTTGCCTCCCACAATGTTACCGCCTTGCAAAACATCTTTGGGATGTTCGGGCACAATCTCTTTCCAATTTTTTTCTTCAGGCATATTAATATTGATTGCAATGATGCGGCTTCGGGGTGCTTTATAATCCGTTTGAATCAAAACCCAATCGCCATCGTTTTCAACAACATTCCAATCGTTTTTGAAATCATCGGCAATGGTTACCCAAGCACCGTTGTTTTTCAAGTCTTTGATTTTCAGCATATTACCTTTAGTACTTTCTGTTGGATAAGCAACAAGGAAGCGTTCATCTTCTGTTGTTTCAGCAGAGAAGCGGCGGTTTTTATGCTCTGCATCTTCCATGATTAAAACGTCTTCGGTTTGCGGTGTGCCGAGTTTGTGGTAATATAATTTGCCAAATTCGGCTTTAACGGTCAACTCTTTACCTTTTTCTGGCGTGGCATATTTGGAATAATAAAATCCGTCACCTTGCCAAGCCATGCCTGAAAACTTAACCCAATCAAGTTCTTCTTTTAAGATTTCTCCCGTTTTTAGGTCTTTGATATAAACTGTTTGCCAATCAGAACCTGCTTTAGCCAATTGATATGCCATTTTATCGCCCACTTTATTGAAAGAAATGCTGCCCAATGCGACTGTTCCGTCCTTAGAAAGGTTGTTTGGGTCGATAATTACTGAGGGGGGGGCATTGAGGTCATTTTGAACATAAAGAACAGATTGATTTTGCAACCCATCGTTTTTATAAAAATAAAATTTATCTCCTTTTTTGAAAGGCGCGCCGAATTTCTCATAATTCCACAATTTTTCAATGCGTTCTTTAGCTGCTTGACGATTGGGAATTTTATTGAGATACGCATAAGTGATATCGTTTTGACGTTTGACCCAGTCTTTTGTTTCATCGGAATTGTCATCTTCGAGCCAGCGGTAAGGGTCAGCGACTTTTGTGCCATGATAGTCGTCAATTACTGAGGGGTCTTGTCGCGTAGGAGGGTAAGTGGGTTTGTTGTTTTGCATCGTTTGTGCTTGTAATGAATAATTAAACAGTGTTAAAAAGATAAATAAAGAGCCAGTTACAACGTTCTTTTTCATAGATTGATTGATTTTGATGTGAAAAATTATATAAAAGTGGTGGATTTTAGGCGTTTGTGTAAAATAACTTAAATTTGTCCTAACTATGCTTGAATCAATTGAATAAAAATTTAAAATTAAAAAAATTGCTTTTTATAAACGCTAAATAAAATGATGTTAAAAAACAAAGGATTGTCCTTGCTTGTATGTTTCGTCTTTGCTTTTATGAGTGGTCTTCAATCGCAAGATTACGTAACAGACTTACGAAAAGCCAATCAGTTGCTTTCGGTCGCACAAGAACGCAACAGATTGGCTTCAGAAGAGTTACAGGATGTGAAAAGTCGTCGCCAAAGATTGGAAGAAGACTTGGCATATGACCATGAAAATCCAAAATCTATGTCGAAGGAAGAGAAAAAAAATCTTGTAAATGACATAAAATCATTGCAAAAAAAAGAAGAAGATTTGCTTCAAAGGCGCAAGTATGCTAACAATCTTTTGCTGGATGTGACCGATATTTTGCAAGCACACTCAAAAAAACGTGCAAAGTTTATTTCTGAATATGAGAAGCGTTTTGGGGAAATAAAATTTACAGAAGATACTGTAAGTCAAACAGTTACGTCATCAAAAAAGCAGCCTTCAAATGAAAATAGCCAGATATTACAGCATCCTGCTGACAAAGAAAAGACAAATAAAACGACCCTTGCAGGTCTTGAAAATCAATCGAATAATCCACCGCCACCTTTTTTGGGCATGGATGCCATTGCTGAAAAGCCCGCTCAACCTGTAGCTGAAACAACAAAAAAGAAATCAAAGAAAGTAAAGGAATCAAAGAAAAAAACGGTTGCGCAAACGCAGGCAAATACGAAAAAAAATGATTCAAATACATCATCAAATAACAAGAGTACGCCGAAATCAGAGCCTCAAGAACAGGTTATAAATGATGCAGTTGTTGCTGAACCTATATCCACAGACAAACAACAAAATAAGAAAAAAAATAAAATGTCCTTTGCATCTATGACGCGTCCAGAATCCAGTAAAACAGCTATAGTTTACAGAAAATATGACCCTAAAGAAGACGTGATGGTCACTTCTCCTATGAGTTTGGATTGTAACTTGGCATTTGATGGCGTGGACAATTTTACAGGTAAAAAGAAGCAAGAAACGACACCCATCATTTTATTTGCTCATACCGATGACTTTATGCGGGCTGCGATGAAAGACAAAGATTTCGTCACCTGTGAAGCAACCGCAACGCGTGTGGAAAGCAGTCGTACTGTCTATCTTAACTTAACTTTTACCATCCAAACAAAAGAAGCTCAACGGACTTTTGGTTTTTTAGATAGAGGTTCTATGATTATTTTTCGATTGATAAATGGTAAAAAAATTAATTTATCAACCAATAAAACGGATATTGGTGCAGTGGATATGAATAAAGGGATAACGACTTTTCATGCTCAATTGGCTATTCCTGACACAAATGAAATGATGCAATCTGAATTGGATGTGATTCGTGTATCGTGGAGTGTTGGCTACGAAGATTATGAAATTTTTGATATGGATGTACTTCGTAATTTGTTCAAATGTTTGGATAAAAAATAAAGTATGGAATGGATAGAAAACGGCATTCGTATTTTTAAATTAACCCTTGAAGATACAGATTGGCTCTCTTTTGTAGCAAAAAGAGCTTATTTTGACAATTATACACATCTTTGGTATGATGACGGGGCTTGGTATGCGGAACGATGTTTCAATATCGAACAACTCCGTCAAGAACTTTCTGATGACAATGCCTTATTTTTTGGTGTAGAAGATGCCAGTGAACCGCTGGGTTTTTTGAAAATCAACATCAACTACCCCCTCAGTAAATCGCTCTGCCAATCAAAAGATTTGTCATTATTGACATTTGAAACAGAAGAAATCTCGAATGCACTCGAATTGGAACGGATTTATTTGACGACAGAAGGGCAGAGAAGAGGTATTGGGCAACGTTTGGTGCAATTGACCTTCAATGAGGCACGTTCACGTGGAAAAAATGTCATTTGGTTAAAAGCTATGGATACGAGTCCTGCTATTGGGTTTTATGAGAAAATGGGTTTTAAAACGTGTGGCACTATGCGTTTGGGTTTTGAAAGGATGAAACCCGAGATGCAAGGTATGGTAGCAATGAAAAAGACTATTTATAACTGATTTTAGTTCTTGTATCAAAAAAAGTAGAAAAATTAAAAAAGGAGGTTATTCATTTGAAATAGCCTCCTTTTTTATAATCTAAATATCTGAAAATCAACGCTATACGATTTAAAAGTGATTATCTGAACATTTTAAAACAATCAGTTAAATCTTGTTTTTTATTTTTATTCGGGTTAAGGTTGAGGGTCAAAGAGACTTCATGCGTACCGCCCGTTCTATTTGCCAAACCGCCCACAGGAAAATCATAGCTATAACCGACTTTAAAATAATCTTGTCTGAAACCAACTGTTAAAATGGCTGATTCGGGATTACTTAAAGCATGGCGATACCAAACGCCCGTAAAAATAGGTCCCAAACCTGCATATACACCGCCCACAAATTGTGCAAAATCTCCTTGTTTAACGATTAATAATGAAGGCGTAATGAAGCTCGTTGGACGAAAACGGTTGCCTTTTTGGATAACAAATTCATAACCACCATGCAAAGACCAGCGTGTTGGCAACCCAATTCGTAAATTAGAGTTTGTGCTTTTCAAAAAACTTTCATCAGGCGTTGCTAAGTGTTTAGCCGATAGACCGACATGAAAGCCAGAAGCATACAACAACAAACCAGTGGAAATATCAAAAATCGTTCGGTTGGTTTGCTCTGGACGAACTTCTTGAGATGGACGCGTCGTGCCATCAGGGTTAGTCCAACCTGTAATAGGGTCAATTTGATCAAGAAAAATAAGTTTATTCCAATCTAAATTACTTGAAATCATGCCGCCTTCCACACCGATTTTGACCGCCATGTCTTCATTGATATTGACTTTGTAGGAATAAATGGCACTGGCATACGTTTTTCTCAAGATACCTTGACCCGCATCGTCAGTCATAACTGAAATGCCGATACTGCTGTTAGACCTGTTGAGTGCTTGGTCATAACTCGCGGCAAAAGTGGAATACGCTGCACCATTATTGAAGCTCGGATACTGCATCCTATAATTCAAAGCAATAAACGGCGCTTGGTTCGTTCCCGCAAAAGCAGGATTTGTTTGTAGGGGCGAAGCATACCATTGACTGAAAACAGGGTCTTGTCCATACATAATGGTACCCCTCAGTACCAAGCAGCTAAAAATCAAAATGAATCGTATACGTTGCGGCATTTGTAAAGTGTTTTTACGAACTAATGATGAATATTTTGAGGACGTTTGTATAGAAACCAATTAATTACCATTTTAAAATTGATTTAGTGTTCAATTCCATAAAATGTGAATTCTTTCCGTACTTAGCAAACTTTTTCAACGTTTTAATGCGTAAGTACAAACATAGAATCCATTTTTTAAAGACATAAATATTATAACGACAGAATGTTAAAGTTGTTATTTTCTAACAATATCGAAATTTCATTAACGTTTTCATAACACTTTATTCCTAAATACTCGGCAAAATATGAAATTTATAATTACTTCGCTTTTTTCTACCTTTGTTTTAACTCTTGCTTTTGGGCAAACGACTTTTTCAACGTTCCAAACGCTTGAATGGTCTGAAAAAGAGACGACTTTCAAAGGTGCGGTTTACACCCAAAGCGATGCACCGAATCTCCCTATTTTTACCTATCGCTTTCCAATGAACTTTGAGGGACGTATTGTGGTCGAATTGGCAGATGTGGAATTTGCCCCCCTCAGTATAACAGACCTAAAAATAAAGAATTTATCTCCAAATATACAACCATCGTCGTTTGTTTCTCAAAGCCGTGATAAATATTTTGGCAATATCCGCCTTATTCCGCTTCGTTTGAAAAATAATCAGATTGAAAAATTGGTTCGTTTCACTTTAATAATAACGACTTTACCCGAGCCTCTTGGATTAAGAACGCAATTACGGACGGCAAAAGAGTCAGTTTTGAAAGATGGTGACAACTATAAATTAGGTATTAAAGAAACGGGTGTTTACCGTTTGGACTATGCTTTTTTGAAAAATGACTTGAAAATTAGCAACTTAGACCAACTTGACCCACGCACCATCAAGATTTATGGCAATGGTGGCGGCATGTTGCCCGAACCCAATCGAATAGAACGTCCCGATGATTTGGTTGAAAACAATATTCTTGTAGTCGGTGAGGAGGACGGGCGTTTTGATGCCAATGACTACATTCTTTTTTATGGCGTGGGCGCAGATAAAGGCATTTACGAACCCCTCAGTAAAACATTCAGTCGACCCAAAAATATTTATGACGACAAGGCTTTTTACTTTGTAAAAATCAGCGCAGGCAACGGTTCAAGGTTGCCAAATCAAACATCCGTAGCCTCAACACAATATACCTCCACGTCTTTTAACGATTTTCAACGTTTTGAAGAGGATAAAACCAATCTTTTAGCCCAGCATCCGCTCAATTGTGGACAAGGCGGTGGCAAATTATGGGTTGGTGATTTTTTTAGTGAAGGCATTAAAGAAAAGTCCTATACCGATAAATTTTCTTTCCCAAATATTGTTGCGACAGAACCTATTTTGGTGCGTGGACAATTTGTTGCAGGCAATGATTATGGTTCAACATTTACACTGACTGTTTCAGGTGAATCTATACCTATTTACGTGGGTAGTTCAAACCCTGGGGATTGCGAAGGGAATTATGGCAACATCAGTTCAGCAGAGCAAAGCATTCGTTTGTCTGCTTCAACAACAACTTTGGACGTGAAAGTGAATTATTCCGCAGGTTCAGGAAGTCGAGGTTGGTTGGACTATATCGAAATTGCTTGTAAACGACAATTGACATTTACAGGAACACAAATGGCTTTCAGAGATGTCAAAACATTGGGATACAAATCAAGTAGTTTTCAATTAGCAAATGCCAATCCCAATTTGCTGGTTTGGAATATAACGAATGCACAAAAACTACAAAATCAGCAAGTTACACTTTCGGGAAATCAATTAAGTTTTGGTCAAAATACTGAGGGGGTACTTCGGGAGTTTGTAGTTTTTGACAAGACCGCACCATTATTGAAACCAACAGCTGCGGTCGGAAAAATAGTCAATCAAAACCTCCATAGCATTGATAACGTGGATCAAATCATCATTTACCATAAAGATTTTGAAGCAGCAGCTAAAAAATTGGCGGCACATCGGCGTAGTTATTCAAAATTCAATGTCGAAATTGCTGAAATCGGACAAGTGTATAACGAGTTTTCAAGTGGTGCTCTCGACCCAACTGCTATAAGGGATTTTGCCAGACTATTGAACAAACGCACACCCCGTTTCAAGTATCTGCTTTTGATGGGCGATGGTTCATTTGACTACAAACGCATCTATCCTTTGGGCAATTTACAGGCATCGGATTTCATTCCGCCATTCGAGTCAGTTGAAAGTTTTAGCATTGTTGATGCTTTTCCGAGCGATGACTATTATGGTTTGCTCTCTGATACTGAGGGGGGCGATTTAAATGGTGATTTAGACCTCGGCATGGGACGTATTCCATGCAAAACCTTAGAGGAAGCCAATAATGTAGTTAGTAAAATTATCACTTATGAAAGCCCCACTTCTTTGGGCGATTGGCGCAATCGGTCTGTTTTTATGGCGGATAATGGTGATGGCAATGCCCATTTAGGCAGTGCTGAATATGTGAATAATAGCGTATTTTACAACTATCGCAATCTGAATTTGGATAAACTCTATATTGATGCTTATAAATTGGACGTGTCCGCAGGCGGTACGCGTGTGCCTCAAATGAACGATGCGATTTATCAAAATCAATATAAAGGCATGTTAACGTTGTGTTATTTGGGTCATGGTGGACCAAAAGGATTGGCACAAGAACGGATTTTACTTCGTGAAGACCTTGAAGCATGGCGGAACAAAGACCGTTTGCCTTTAATCGTGACAGCAACTTGCTCTTTTTCAGGTTACGACAATCCAAAAGAAGTCAGTGCTGGAGAAGCTGCTATTTTGAATCCAAATGGTGGTGCAATTGCTTTATTTTCAACCGTTAGAGCAGTCTATGCTTTTCAAAATGAGACCTTGACAAAAGCCGTATTTGATACACTTTATGGTAAAAACAATCACGAAGCATTAAGATTAGGTGACGTTTTTCTATTGGCAAAAAACAACAGCAATACGGGCGTTAATGGCAATAAATTCGCTTTGTTAGGCGACCCTGCAATCCGTTTAGCTATGCCTCGTTATGGTGTGGCAACGACAAAAATTAATGGCAAAACGTTGAGTGCTGCAGCAAAAGATACTGTAAAAGCCTTGCAACAAGTCAGTATAGAAGGCACTATAACAGATGATAATGGGGCAGTTATGACTGATTTTAATGGCATAATTAATCCAACCGTCTTTGATAAAGCTCAAGTATTAAGAACCTTGGGTCAAAGCACGAGCAATGATATCAGTTACCCACAGGACTTCATTGTGCAGCGCAATGTCATTTTTAAGGGTGCAGCAACTGTAAAAAATGGCGTTTGGTCGTTTTCATTTACCATTCCGAAAGACATTGATTATTCTTTTGGCAGCGGTAAAATTAGCTACTATGCAAGAGATTCAGTCCGCGATGCCGCAGGTAATTTTGAAGGTTTCGTAGTCGGTGGCACGACCCCCTCAGTATCTTCTAATGATTTGCCGCCAAAAGTGGAAGTTTTTATCAATAATGAAAAATGGGTAAGTGGTAGCACAACCAATGCCAATCCTGTGATTTATGTCAAATTAAGCGACGACAAAGGCTTTAATGTCAGCGGTACAAGTATTGGACATGACCTAACAGGAACACTCAATGAATCACGTAATCCTTTCATTCTCAATAACTTTTATGAAGCAGTGAAAGACGACCCGACAAAAGGTATCGTCAAGTACCCCCTCAGTAATTTGACGGCTGGAAAATATACCATACGTGTCAAAGCATGGGATATTGCGAATAATGCTGGTGAAGGAACGACAGATTTTATCGTTGCAGAAAGCGGCTCTGATGGTATCACAAAACTGTTGTCCTATCCGAATCCTTTTTCTGATTTAACTCGTTTTCGCTTTGAACACAATATCAAAACACAAACTTTACACGCTAAATTCACCATTTTTAATGCAGTTGGTCAATTGGTCAAAACGATAGAACAAAACGTTTCTACAGACGGCTCGTTGGTGGACGGCATCACATGGAATGGGACTGACGACACAGGTAATAAGTTGCCGAGTGGCATATATATATATCGTGTAACGATTTCTACAAAAGACAATAATACTGCTATCGTACTGAGCGGCGTTGAAAAAGTGGTTTTTATCAATAAATAGTAAGAGTCATTAGTCAGGGGTCATTTATTACCCATTAACCAATAGCCGATGACCCATAACTATTCGCAAAGAATTATTAACCAAACGTTAATAAATAGTGTTAAAATTTATTTAAAAAATAACCTTTGTGTTGAAAAAGAAAAAGACCTTTTTGAACGTTATGGTGCAAGTTTTGGGTTAACTCAAAGACTGTAAAATCAAAAAATAAATAAGAAAACCAATAATTTGCTTGAAAATTCTATTTTTGCGTGCTTTTTAAGCAAAAATTATGACCTAATAAAAAAAATAATATTACTAAAATTAAATTTTAAACTGTACAAATTAAAATTTCTGAACAACAGTTTGATAAAAATCTATTTAACAGATGAAAAAGACACTTACTCTCCTTGTTGCACTTGGACTATTTTTAGGAACACACACTTTGCTATCGGCGCAACAGCAAGGCTGTGATCCGACAACTGGCAAGGATCCCCTTGGACGTGATTGTGGCGGTGCGGTGCAAACAGCCGTTCCGTTTCTGATGATTAATCCAGATGCGCGTTCTGGTGCAATGGGCGATGTCGGTATCGCTATCAGCCCTGATGCTAATGCGATTCACTTCAATGCATCGAAATATGCTATGGCAACACAGAAATTCGGTATGTCGTTGACCTATACACCGTGGTTGCGTTCTTTAGGTGTCAATGACATCTACTTGGCATATGCGGCGGGCTATTACCAATTTGGTGATGAGGTAAAACAAGCAATTGGTGTTAGTTTACGCTATTTCTCTTTGGGTTCAATACAATGGACGGATTTTAATGCGTCGGTGTTGGGTGAAGGTTCCCCACGTGAATTTGAAACAGCCGTCAGTTATTCGCGTCAATTGAGTAAAAATTTAGCTGTTGGTGCAACTGCTAAGTTTATCTATTCCAATTTGGCAACAGGTCAAAGCCCTGATGGCGGTTCTGAACGGATTTCTTCGGGTCGTGCAGGTGCAGTGGACTTTTCAATGACCTACAGAAAGCCTATAAAAATGGCTGCGGGTCCTTCCACTTTGATGATAGGCGGTGCTATTAAAAATATAGGTAACAAAATTACTTACCTCCGTTCTGCGGATTTCCTACCACAAAACTTAGGTATTGGTGCTTCTTGGGATATTCCACTTGACAAATACAACAGTATTGTTGTCGCACTTGACCTCAATAAATTGCTTGTACCAACACCACGACCACTTGATACGGTTAGAGGTGCTAATGGACTGCCTGCATGGAAAGATAAAAGCCCTGTTTCTGCTATGTTTGGTTCTTTCGGCGATGCGCCAGGTGGTGGACAAGAGGAATTGAAAGAAATCAATATCTCTGCGGGTATTGAATATTGGTATGACAAACAGTTTGCTGTACGTGCGGGGTATTTCTACGAACATGCTGAAAAAGGTGGTCGTCGTTATTTCACCGTTGGTTTAGGCTTAAAATACAATGTTATGGGCATCAATTTGTCTTACCTTGTACCAACTTCAAGTCAACGTGGACCTTTAGACAATACACTGCGTTTCTCTTTGTTGTTTGATGCGGCTTCTTTTAAAGATACGGATAATAATAATTAGTTATGAATTATGAGTTATGAATTATGAAAAAAGGGACTTCTTATACTGAGGGGTCCCTTTTTCATTATTTATATTTCATCCTTACTATGTACTCAGGAATTAGAATTAAATAATTTACCAAATTTCGGTTGTTAACTCATTGATATTCAACTTGTTGTAAATTCATAATTCATAATTCATAATTCATAATTCATAATTCATAATTCATAATTCACGGTTTACTTTTATCCCAAACATTATTATCTCTATTCACATCCGCTAAGCGCATACTTTCGTCAATAATAATCTTAGCAATTTTATTTTTTCCTGTTGGAATCTCAAAATCATAAGTCGTATAAGTCCAAGTCCAATCGGGTAGGATGGTGCGTTTGACCTTTGGAAATTCATTGGGTTTTTCACCACGCATCAAATCGAGCGGAATATAAAATTGCTCTTTAGTGCCGTCCGTATAAATGACCATAATATCAAGCGGCATAATCATTACACCTTCTCTTTTGATTGTCACTTTGGTCGTTAAACCTGCATCAGTGACTTTATTGATGCTGTAATCAATTTGTTTTGTTGTATAAACATAGTATTCTTTGAACCAATCAAGTTCTAAATCGCTTATTTTTTCAAATACTCGTATGCAATCGTTTGGATTCGGGTGACGCATTTTCCATTCATTGAAATACTGCATTAAGCCCTTTTTGAAAGTTTCCTCGCCCAAAATGTATTTGATTTCTTCTAGAAAAACAGCCCCTTTGGTGTATGCACCAATGCTATAGGCGGTGTTAGAAACATAATGATCGGCATGAATACTGAGGGGTTCTTCACGTCCTCTTAATTGCCACTTACAGAAACTAGCCACATCTCCGAGCATCGGTTCATCTTCTACTTCACCTTTCAATAACTTCAATTTTTTCAAATAATTCATGGTGTAATTTGAAGCATAAGAGGTGAAACCTTCATCCATCCAAGCATAAAGACTTTCATTGGTGGCTAATGCGCCTTGATACCAAGAGTGAAATAACTCATGCACAGAAACGCCAACCAAAGACGACAATGGACGTTCGCCAGTTATAAGCGTTGCCATTGGGTATTCCATACCACCATCACCACCTTGAACAAAAGCGTAGTCAGACCATGGATATTTACCGAAATTATCTCTATTGTAAGCAAAAACCTTTGCCATAATGTCAGGCAATTGCGCCCACGCGATTGTTTTTTCTGAAGGAATATAGAAAAAGTGCATCAGAGTGCCGTCGTCAGCCACTTTCGTTACATGCTTATAATCGGGGTCAGCAGCCCACATAAAATCATGCACGTTTTTAGCGACAAAATGCCATGCCAATTTACCTTGTGCATCGGGTTTAGGCGTGCCTACACCATACCCTTTGCCGATGTCAGCGACATTTTGCAAAATGCCTGTTCCGCCGACCATAAATTTTTGATTGATATGTAAAGTGACATCAAAATCGCCCCAAATGCCGTAAAATTCACGTCCAATATAAGGATTGGCGTGCCAACCTTGCTCGTCGTATTCACACATTTTAGGATACCATTGCGCCATCGAGTAGTCCACACCTTCGCTGTTCATACGTCCATTGCGTCGTATTTGAAGGGGGACTTGTCCATCAAACTCACATTCAAAGGTAACGGTACTGAGGGGGGCTATTTTTTCAGGCAAATTGACTTCAAGGATTGTTCCTTCTGTTTTAAAATCACATTTTTTGCCGTTCAAAGTCAAAGATTTTACTTTGAGATAGCCAGTTTCATTGGGTTGCAATTTAAAAATTCGGTCGGCTACTCGTGAATCAGGGTCGGCAATTGTCCGACTGCGAATATCCATTGAACTACCAGGTTGAAAAGCATTCATGTATAAATGGTAGAACGCTTTTGATAATTCATCAGGTGAATTATTGTGAAAAACCAATTTTTGCTTGCCTGAATATTGGTGTTTTAAATCGTCAAAATCTACCTCCATTGTGTATTCAGCCCGTTGTTGCCAACGTTCATACTGTACTTTGGAAGTAGAAGATGAGGTGGTAGTCGTACCCGTTGTATTCTGTTGCGGCGTTTTACAGTTTCCAAAAAGGAATAATGTAAAAAGCGCAGCAAAGAATTTTAAAGTCTGTTTTTTCATGAAAAATGATTGATAAATGATAAGATTAAACTAAAAAGTAGTTAGCCTCGTAAAGCTAACTACTCCTTTTTTATTTATGGAAGAGACAAAGTTAAAAATGAACAGATAATTTTGATGTTTTCTTTTATCATCATAAAGTAAATGCTACTGAAGTATTGTAACAATAGCATTAAATACTTGTTTATGACAGATTTGTGCATAATAATTTATTTTTTAACAAATTATATCCCATAAATCATTTGAATAATGCGTACAGAAATGATATTCTTTTACCTTTGTTTACATTAAATAATTTTGCACCCTAATTATACCATTATTATTACACATTTGTTATAGCTGATGATATGCTAAGCTCATCAATAATAAAAAACGAATGAACTATGACAACTGGTACTCAATACCTCTTACTTCTTTTTGCACTATTTTCTTCTAATATTTCCGCACAAGAAACGCTGAACAATATGAAGAAAATTGACTCAATCGTCTTACATAAATTTAATCCTACACCTAAATGGGAAGGTGGTTTGTTGTTGGGTATCACAGCTTATGATGGCGACCTAAGGTTTGCTTTTTCAGAAACCCGACTTATAGGAGGGGTTTTTGTTCGTCGATCAATTGGCAATTATTTTGGGATAAATATTAGTTTGGCACAAGGTATACTGAGGGGTAGTGATAGCCATTCTACAGGTACACCTTGGCGGGTGGCTCGAAATTTTGCCTTCAAATCGCCCTTAACGGAAATCGCAGTACGTGGAGAATATCATTTTTTAGGCATAACACGCAAGGTTTTGTCATTGTCGTCAGGTGCTTCTGTGATGGACGAAGTGAGCCAACAAAACTTTAGAGTGAGAATCCGAAAAGTTTCACCTTTTATATATGTGGGTAGTGGTTTAGCGATTACGAAACCTAGGACGAATTTTAACGATAAACTCCTGCCTAATCCTGTGACAGCGGGATTTCGTATTGATGCCGATAAGTCCGCTTCAACTGCCAAAGCTCATGTCATCATTCCTGTTGGCGGTGGTCTGCGTATTCCTTTTGTCAATAAACAGGCTATTTTAACGCTTGAAGGTGGTTTTCGACCGACGTTTTCAGATGAAATTGATGGTGTGAGCGTAGCTGGAAATCCCAATGTTAGTGATTGGTATTTTGTTGGAACTGTAGGATTGTCAAAGACTTTAGGTTATACAAAAGATTCTGATAAAGATGGGATTCCAGATAAATATGACCTTTGCCCGTTTTTAAAAGGTGATGAAAAACTACAAGGTTGTCCTGATAGAGATGGAGATGGCGTTACCGACGATAAAGATATTTGTCCTACAATTGCTGGTTTAGCAATGTACGAAGGGTGTCCAGATACTGATGGCGATGGTATAATAGATAAATACGATGCCTGTCCAGATGAAGTGGGTCTTGGTAAGTTTAAAGGATGCCCCACAGAAGAAAAGAGTTTAACAATGGTTAAGGATTCTACAAAAAATACTCGAATAACGACTTTAGATACTATAAAATTACATGTTGAATCGAGCACACAGCCTATAAAACCTGTTGAGGTTACGCAATCTGCTGCACAAAAGGATTCATTGACTTTGAACGGGACAGAGAAACCACAAATGCCTATCATGCCCAAGGTTGACACACCTGTTGTTAATCAAAATACCCCCCCTCAGTATGTTCAAGAAAAACCGACTACTGAGCCAAAAGATTTACCCGTAACGGTCGTTGACACCCCGATTACAAGGGTAGAAAAACCCATTCAGGTGGTTACTTTGCCGCGCGATACCCCGCAGTATATGACAGAAAAACCTGTGACAAACCCTGTTGTCATCACAAAACCTATAACTACATCAGATACAACACTTAGGAATGCTGAAAATCCAATTTCAGTTGCGCTACCACAAAAAGCAATCAATGGTAAAGTTGAAGGTGATAAGGATAAGGATACGCTAAATAATGCTTTTAATATTATCCGTAATCATTATACAATTTCACCTATTTATTTTGCAACCAATAAAGCCATTGTAACTACACAGGTAGAGTGAAATAAAATAAAATATTGGATAAAGAAAAAAGTTATACCTTAGATTGATGACAGAACAAGAAGAAATATCTTTAC
>JAYTUQ010000266.1:0-5754 GCA_043744455.1 Saprospiraceae bacterium
AATTGCTTAATTTTAAATACCTTGTCTAAAGAAAAAATTTACTCTAATCGAGTTAAATTTTCTATTCCTTTTTGTCAACTTTTTACGGGCGACTCCAATGTTTTTAATTATACATTATCCACTATTCATTATCCATCATAATGGATTCAATAATCCCACTATTTCTTTTACTTCACTCAATGTTTGACGTGCTATTTTGCGGATGTCAGCCGATGAGTCTTGAATTTGCGCTTTTACTTCTTTTTTGCGTTCCGTCAAATTCACCAAACGCGCGCCGAATGGTGTTGTCAACTCGACTAAGGCTTCGGCTACTTCGCCTTTCAAATCGCCATAACGCAATGTACGTGTTTGATAGGTTGCCATCAACGTATTATATGCCTCTATTTTACCACATGCTTTGAGCAAGTTAAACAGATTTTCTACACCCGCACTCATTTTATCTGTCACCTCACCTGTGTCAGTGACTGCTGATTTGATTTGCTTCCTAAGGCGATTTGGGTCGCCAAAAAGGTTGATATAGTGCTTTTCGCCAAGGGATTTCGACATTTTTTTAGTCGGGTCGGCTGGAGAAAGCAGTTTCGGAATTTCCGTAAACAAGGGTTCTGGATGTGCAAAATACTCTTTACCAAACTGATGATTAAAACGCGCTGCGATGTTGCGGCTCAATTCCAAATGCTGCTCCTGGTCTTTGCCGACAGGCACATAGTCCGCGCGATAAATCAAAATATCTGCTGCTTGCAAAACTGGATAGCTGAACAAACCCGATGAAATAAAAGCTTGATTATCTTTCTCTTCCAATTGTTCGCGCTTGTCTTTGAATTGCGTCATTTTCGACAATTCACCATAAGAAGTCACGCAACTCAAAATCCAACACAACTCCGTATGCTCTGGCACGAGCGACTGAATGAAAAGATTCTCTGGCTTAATACCACAAGCCATAAGTTGGAATATCATTTTCCAAGTATTTTCACGCAAATCAGCGGCATTATAAGGCATTGTCATCGAATGATAATTCACAACACCATAAATACAACTGTATTTGTCTTGAAGGTCAACCCAATTTTTGACGGCACCGAAATAGTTGCCAAGGTGTAAATCACCTGTAGGCTGGATGGCAGAAAGGACTCTTTTCATCACTGATTGTAGGATTTTAGGATTTTTTAGACCCCGCAGTATTTTTTATAAATCAAAGAGCTGCAATAACTGAAATTTCAACATTTACACTTTTAGGCAATGTTTTGACAGCCACCGTAGCACGTGCTGGGAAATCAGCCGTAAAATAAGTGCCATAAATGGCATTAACAGCAGCAAAATCGCCCATATCTGCTAAGAAAATGGTGGTCATCACGACATTCTCAAAAGTTGCGCCCGCTTCAGTCAAAACAGCTTCTAAGTTCTGCATGACTTGTTTTGCTTCCGCTTCGATGGTGCCCGAAACAAGGTCGCCAGTTATAGGATTTATTGGAATTTGACCACTGACGAACAACATATTACCAGTTTGGACGGCTTGGCTATATGGACCAATGGGCGCAGGAGCGTTGGGTGTGTTGATTATTTTTTTCATATTGATTGAGTCATTTTGTCATTTGTTAATGGTCATTGTACTATTCGTTTTGCGAATGACAAAATGACTATTGACATACTGACCAATTAAAACAGAAAAAGCCCCCTCAGTACAAAAGTCATTCGGGAGCTTATTATTCGTTGATTATCAAGATATTAGCTTTTATTCAGCGTCATCAGCAGCAACAACTTCTTTCGCTTTCACAATCATCATACCCTTGTAATAAAGGCTACCTTCATGTTTGTAAGCACGGTGACGGCGGTGCGTTTCACCTGTTGTTTTGCAAGTTGACAATGTTGGCAACTCTAACTTGTCTTGACCACGGCGACTGCGCTTACGCATGCGTGAATGTCTGTTACGCGGATTAGGCATGGCTTTTATTTTTAGTAATGAATGATAAATGATAAATGATAATTGATGAATAAAAAGCATTCATAATTCATAATTCATAATTCATAATTCATCAGTTTTTATTAAAAAGATTCTTTAAGTCTTGAAAAGGATTCTTTACAGCATCGTCGGTATTATGAGTTGATACTGAGGGGGTTATTTTATTTAAAACATCAAAATCGCAAGGTTTTGGGTCGTCATTTTCGCAATCATACACTTTGAGAAAAGGCTCAGCAAGACAGATAAATTCATATATGTATTGCGCAACATTAAATTCATGTGCATCAGGAGCAATAAAAACCACATCGGCATCTTCACTAACTCCTTCTTCGGATATTTTGACCACTAAAGCCTGTGTATCGCCAAAAGGTAATTCGATGGCAGCCGTGCACCGATCACATTGTGCTTGAATTGCACCATCAAAATCGATAGTCAATTCAAAAAATGAATCGCGTTTATCCATTTCAACGGTTACATCGAACCAACCGTTTTTGATGGCAGAGGCTTCGAAAAGTGCGAAAAACGATTCATCAATCTGATAAGTGAAAGTATGAAACCCATTTTTCAAACCTTTGATGGGCAACGAAAATTCTTTTAAAGTATTCATGTTTCAATTATACTAATTGCTATTAAAAATTCAAAATAAAAATGTAAATCATTGATTTTCAACTTTTTGAAAATTTACTTTGCGATTCATTTTTTCATTTTTAATTCATTTTTCAAAAACGCTCGCAAAGATAGGTTTTTGTGGGCGTTTTATTCAAGGTTTTTTGAAAAAATATCAAATAGTTCGTTTCTTGCGCTTCAAAATCTTTCTAACTGTTGAATAAAAAATAGATTTGAAATATGAAAGTAGATGAATTAAGAGTAAAGCTATTCAATTTAGAAAAAAGCGACATCATCAAATTGGCAGTTGAGTTTTATAAACTTGTTCCAAAAGCTAAAAAAGAAGATTATAACCTGGATACGCTCATCAATACCCCCTCAGTACCGAAGGAAAAATCAAGTGCAAAAGTCGCTCCGAGAACTATAACAGATATTGAAGCCGAGGTTAAGGCTTTTATCGTGAATGCAAAAGCTCAAAACTATATAGAGTCTAATTCGACAATTCCTAAAAAAGAAAGGGCAACATGGCGATTTAAGGTAAAAGCATGGTATAAAGAGCTAATTAATGGCAAAATCATGGATTCAGATATTGCGAAAAGAGCAGAAATTATTAAGGATTTGTATGAACTACTGTGTGAGTCATGTCATTATAGCTATTTTTCTGCGGATGATACTTTTGAATCAGTGGGCGTTTCACAAACTGATTTTTTTCAATCCGTTCTAATATTGATTGAAAAATCGGAAGGAACTATAGGTCTTGTTAATAAGGGTTTGGGCTTGATTGTCAATAATAATCTTAATGGTTTTACACTGTATTCATATCTAATGGATGAATGGATTGATAGATTACAAATACCCGAAGCCAAATATGATGCCTTAGAATTGACTAAAAAAATGCTTATTGAGAATAATTTTAAACCGCCAACCGCCCAATCCAAAAGGTTTTCATATTATGGAAATGATGCAAATAATGAATATAGGATGAGAGCAAAAAATAATAATTTAGCAGAAATGGGTTTCAGGCTTCACAGCAGTTTGCTTGAATACGATGAAGCCATTCAGTTTTATAAAAATCACGCCTTCGAAACAGATAATGAGGTCAAGTTGTACGTCCTTATTCACTTGCTTTTTAGTTTAAGACTGAAAGATTATATAAAAGCAGAATTAGACGCTGCTGTAAAAAAAGGTGAGCAACTCCGTGAATCACTTCTTAATTTGAAGAAAACGATTGAGACAAAAAACGCTCTTCCTGACTATATGAGATAAATAGTCCATAATTGAGTATTTATTTTAACCTTGTATATAAGCCACGACCTTTTCCTGAAAATAATCTTCTTCGAAAATTTTTGAGATGGGCGTAACGTCCACATATTGTCCTTTGCCGAGTGCCTTGATTTCTTCTCTGATATTACCGCCTTTGAGGGCTAAAATACCGTTTGGTAAGATGTTGATGTGTTTATTTTTAATCAAACGGCGTGACCAACGGAACAATTGGTCGAGCGAAGAGACAGCACGCGTGACCACAAAATCGAACTGAACGCCTTTAATGTCTTCAACCCTAATGTGTTGAGCCTCAACGTTTTTTAAGCCCAAAGCGGTTGTAATCTCTTGAACGACACGAATTTTTTTAGCCGTACTGTCCACCAATAGAAAATTTACTGAGGGGTACAAAATGGCTAATGGAATGCCCGGGAAACCACCGCCTGTACCCAAATCGAGGATGTGAGAACCGTCTTTGAAACCCATTATTTTAGCTACCGCTAAGGAATGAAGGACGTGATGTAGGTTCAAATTGTCAATATCTTTGCGCGAAACGACGTTAATTTTTTCGTTCCATTCGGTGTAAAGCGGTAGGAGCGCAGCAAATTGATTTTGCTGTTCGAGTGTCAGATTTGGGAAATATTTTAAGATTTCGTTCATACAAAGCGATATTACGGCAGTTTTTTACTGTAAAACTAATACTTTTGCAAAATTATTTAAAAAACACTGTTTCAAGGCTTTATTATTCGATAAATACTGAGGGGGGTGTTATTCAATTTGAAATATGGAATCGAAAAGACAAAAGCAAGTGGCTGAAATGATACGCCGCAATTTCAGTTACGTGATGCAAGAAGAAGGACCTAATATTTATGGTCATGGTGTGATGGTGACGGTGGCGCATATCCGTATGTCGCCCGACTTAAATTTGGCGCGTATCTATTTGAGTGTGTTTGGAACAGAAAATAAACAAGAACCGATTTTGATGTTGAAAGAAGAACTCGTTTCGTTGCGGTCAAAATTGGCGCAACGCATCAAAAAGCAAGTGCGCAATATCCCCGAAATCGTCCTTTACCTTGATGATACTGTTGACGAAATGTATCGTGTGGATGCGATGCTGAAACAACTCGAAGACGATGGGCAGTTTGGGAAAGGAGAGGAATGAAAGAAGATTTTATTGAGCATGAATAATATAGCAATAAAAGAGCATTTTACAATGCTTCATTTTGATGAATTTCCGATACTGTTTATCGGTAAAAACGACACATCACAAGTCGTTATTGGCTCTTTTATTTGTGAAAATGACGATGGGAATACCCTAAAATATTTTCATTCAATAGTAAATGCGAATTTAGCGACGAAGTTTTTAAAAAGAAAAATTTCTTATTTGGATGTCTTAAAAGCTGCGTCTTTTATAAGTATTGTATCTAAAGATTACAATGACAATATTTTAAATATTGAAGAAAAGAACTATTCTGAAATTGATAAGTCTTGTCTGCCGTTGCCCTTTTCATTTTGCCCTGAAATTGAGAATAAAATAAATAAAGAGGCTTTGCAATATTAAGTGCCTAATGAATATTTCATACTTCATACTTTGAAATCGCTTTCAATTGCGCAATCGTCTCAATCGGATTTGCTGCCTTAAAAACCGAATTGCCCGCCACCAAAATATCTGCCCCTGCTTGTAAAATCACTTCTGCATTTTGAAGACCTACGCCACCGTCAATTTCGATATGCGCTGACAGATTACGTTCATCGAGCATCGCCCGTAGTTTTCGGATTTTATTTATGGTCTGATAAATGAATTTTTGACCGCCAAAACCGGGGTTTACGGACATCAAACAAAATAAATCCGCATCTTCTAATACATCTTCTAACAGCGAAACGGGTGTATGTGGATTGATGGCAATACCTGCTTTTGCACCCGTAGCCTTGAT
>JAYTUQ010000267.1:0-22197 GCA_043744455.1 Saprospiraceae bacterium
ATATTGCTTGTCAGCGACAACGCCATTCCGGATTGTTGTTGTCGCAATAAGAGCCGTCCATACTGAGGGGTCGCATTGTCGCGCAAAACCGCTTCATCTGCTAAATATTCATGCACATTGCGCAGCGATTTTTTATAGAAATAAATCAATGGGCTACACCAAAACACAATGTTTAAAACCTCTAAAAATATGACATCAAACGAGTGTTTTTGCCGTACATGCGCTTTTTCATGCTGCATAATCTGTTGAAAATCATAATCTTCAAACGCTTGAGGATTTATAAAAATAAATTTGAAAAAAGAAAACGGCGGAACACCCCCCTCAGTAAAAACGAGCGTATAAGTGCTTTTTTTTCCCCATTTTGCTTTTTTTAAAATCTTAAAAATTAAAAATAAACCCGTCACGAATCGAGTCGTCAAAACAGCACAACCCAAGCCATAAATGACTGCAACTGTTTTCAAAACTACCCCCTCAGTATCAGCCGCCAAATTTCGTTGCAAAGCCGTTGCCGTCACCACAAAAGTGTCTAAAGTGAAAGCAAACAGATGAGCCGCTTCCACTTTGACAGCAAAATAATCTGCCACAAAAGGCAAAGCTAAACCACATAATAAGCTGCTAATCAACCAAATGCGATTGAGTTTGAAAAACGTTTCTTTACTCAACAGCGCATAATAAACGCCATAAAAAAGTAGCCAACAGACATTGACTTGTAGGAAATATGTGAGCATGATAATTAGGAATTAGGAATTAGGAATTAGGATTTTCCATCAAGCAAATCGAGTAGTTTTTTCAATTCAGTGGTGTCCATATTCTCTTCTTTCACCAAAAAAGAAACAAGGCTGTGCGCCGAACCATCGAAATAATCGCTGACCAATTTCGAGAGCGAACGTTTGCCATAATCCTCTTTTGAGACAATTGGAAAATATTCATGTGTTCTGCCAAAAGCCTTGTAGGAGACAAAACCTTTGTCTTCCAGAATCCGCACAATCGTCGAAACAGAGCTGTGCGGCGGTCGTTTGCCGTCCTCCGATTCTTTTTCAATGACATCTAATAGGTCGCTAACCGTACTGCGTTCCAATCGCCAAAGTATTTGCATAATATCCTCTTCGGCTTTCGTTAATTTTTTATCCATAATTTATTGATATTTACAGCTTGAATTATTTCATAACGTAAAAGTACGTCATAGTTTTTAAACAAACAACTATTCCTTACGTTTTTTAACGTAAATTTACGTTGCACGATTTTTTTTTAACACGAATTGCACTAATTACACTAATTACACGAATTATTTTTAAATAATTCGTGTAATTAGTGCAATTCGTGTTAAAAAAAAATCGTGCAATTCGTGCTAAAAAAAAATCATGCTCAATTTTTTAAATGAATTATTTGGCAATGAAAAGCCAAAAAAACTAAAAAATTCTGTTGAGGAACGACATCCTGATGCGGTTAAGAAGGAGGTAAAAAGAACGCAAAAGCCGAAAAAACGCATTAAACCATTGCCAGAAACCACAATTTGGACGGTCAATGAACAACCCATTCCTGTTGTCATTCATAGAGAAAGTCGGCAATCTTGGCGTTATGCCTTTGCAAAAGGAGGAAAATTGATTGTTCGGTTGCCAAAAGTGGATAAAGCAAGAGATGCTGAAATTATAGCTATTGTTAAAAATGCATTGATAGAAAGGGCAACAAAAAAGCCTGAAATGCTTCAATTTTTTGACACCAAAACCTATCGCGACGGAGATACATTGGAAGTCAATAAACGCATTTATTCCTTAAAAATCACTTTGGAAGACCGCAAAACGCACGCCGCGAAATTGTTGAAAAATGGCTGGATAGAATTGAAGTTGGCAGCCGCAGATACTGAGGGGGGGCGACAAAAAGCTATTTCAATGCTTTTGAGCCGCACAATTGCCAGAGATAATGCTGCGGAATTTATAAGGCGTGTGAATGAATTGAATTTCCAATATTTCAAAAAATCGATAAAAGGTGTGAATTTCAAGTATAATCACTCCAATTGGGGCAGTTGTTCAAGTCATGCGAACCTCAATTTTTCGAGCCGCTTGCTTTTTGCCCCAGATGATGTGCAGGATTATGTGATTATTCACGAATTGGCGCACCTCATTGAGATGAATCATTCAGACCGGTTTTGGAAATTAGTCTCTGATGCCATGCCGAATTATGCGGAGAAAGAGAAGTGGTTAAAAAAGAACAGTTATCAATGTCAGTTTTAGCTTGTTAATTTAACTTGCCGCAAGTTGAGTCATCAATTTAGCAATTTAAAGCCCCGCAAACGCTCAATGTTTGCCCCGACACATAACGACTCATATCAGATGCCAAGAAAACACACGCATCAGCCACTTCTTCACCCGCGCCCATTCTGCCGAGCGGAATGCTTTTCATGAAGGCATCTTTAACTTCAGGCGTCAACACTTGTGTCATTTCTGTTTCGATATAACCTGGTGCAATGGCGTTGCAACGGATGTTTCGGTTTCCGTATTCTTTAGCAATTGACTTAGAAAAGCCAAAAATACCTGCTTTTGAAGCGGCATAATTTGCTTGTCCTGCATTGCCAAAAACGCCAACAACGCTTGACATATTAATGATTGAACCGCTACGTTGCTTGAGCATCGGACGCAGGGCGTGTTTTGTTATATTGAAAACAGACTTTAAATTGGTCTGAATCACATCGTCCCATTGTTGTTCAGTCATACGCAACATCAAATTGTCACGGGTGATACCTGCATTGTTAACAACAACATCGAGTCGACTATGGGCTTTGACGACATCGCCAATCAAAGCTTCAGCTTGTGTAAAATTAGCGGCATCAGAACGATACGCATAAACTTGTCCGCCAACTGCGGTCAATTCATCTACAATGGCTTGTGCTTTTGCACTCGAATTTTCAGAAACGTAGGTAAAAGCCACAATTGCGCCTTGTTCTGCAAAACGGCGGACAATGGCTTCACCGATACCACGCGCACCTCCTGTGACGAGGGCAACTTTATTTTCTAGTAGTTTCATTTTTTGTTAAAGTTATTCGGTACTCCTATTTTATTTTTTATGTCAAAATCATATTTGGCTTGCCTAATTTGGCTTTTATACTGAGGGGTTTGAATCTCCACTTTTGTTCTCATACATTAATCTGGTTCTAATTCTGTTTCTTTAAGTATAGAAACTTTTATTGCTGTTTTATTAGTGTTTGAATGTACCCGATACCGATTTTCTCTTTGTAATGACCCTTGATTATTATAAATCATCAGAAAAGTATCTCTATTAATCGAACTTGTGTCATGCCGTAAAACTGCTTTTTTGCCTTGAATTAAATCTTTATCAAAAAAAATAGTATCATTCGTTATTTTGAATGCTCCTGTTGTATTCCCACCAAAATCACCATATCGAAATATATTGTCTTTCAATAATTCGATTGTTGCACCATTCCAACCATCACTTTGATAAGCATTGGCAAAAAGTATTTGATTTTCTTTATCTTCGATTACTTTATTTCCCCAATCGTCAAATAATAATAATGATAGGAAGAGTTTAATTAGAAGTAATACCACACCAGTAACTAAAATTACGAATAAAGTAAACTTAAAAAATTTCATGTTTGATTTTGTCAGCTCTAATTTTTTATGATATACTAATGCGTTGCAAGTACTTCAAAAAAACGAACAACGAATTTTGAATAACTAACCCAGATTGGCGCAAAAATAGCATTTTACGGTTAAGGAGTGATATTTTTTGAAAAAATGGGTGCTTAGAATTTTTAAAATTTGAAAATGTTGTAAATTGTGCCGTTCAATATGCCGAGATTGACGTTTTTTAAAAACACGTATCAATTCAAATAAAAAATATGAAAAAAACATTCTTGACATTCGTTAGTCTTTTACTCACCGTTATCGTGTTTGCTCAAAAAGAAGTGCCCGATATGGTTAAAAATGCCAATCCTGCCTTATCGTTGGCTCAAAAAGCTACCATCGAGTGGGTCAAACTCTACGATTTGGCTTCAGACCAAGCTCGTGAAGCTTTGTCAATTCAAAAAGCGAAATATCAAAATTTAGCGGATATAGAGCCTTTGAAAGCCCAAAATCCTGATTTGTACGTTCAAAAACGTTTATCAAGTTTTGAAATCGCCCATACGGAATTTAGAAATTTATTAGATGCGCGCCAACTTAGAATCTTTAAGCAAAAGGAAGCGGAGCGCACCGCACAATACGAAAACATCGTTACAACTATGAAAAAAACAGGGTATTCTGATGACGATATCAGACAAAAACTTATGATGACAGATTTTTAAAGTCCCGCAGCGATTAAAGAATTTTCGAATGTATGGAATCCTTTAATCGCTTATTTTTTTTGTAAAAAACAAATATAGTTTTCTATATGTATCATTTTTGCACAAACTGACGGGCAGGATTATTTTTTGTTCCAGACGATTCAGCCTTAAAAACACTAATATTATTTAAAAAAGAACTAACCAATTATAATATCAAATTATATAAATAACCAGAGGGAAAGCACACAATACCCCCTCAGTATAAAAGTAAAAGTATGGATTCATTAAAAGCGAAATTCAAAGAAAAAGCCATTGAATTGAGTTCAGAGGTCAAAGCTCTTTTGAAAGAACATGGCAATACCGTTATAGATTCGGTAACATTGAGCCAAGCTTATGGCGGTATGCGCGACATCAGCAGTATGATATGGGAACCTTCATTGCTCGATGCACAAGAAGGCATCCGTTTTAGAGGTTTTTCAATTCCTGAATTGCAAGAAAAATTGCCGACTGGGCAGGGTAAAGAACCGCTTCCCGAAGGTTTGTTTTGGCTTATGTTGACAGGCGAAGTACCGACAGAAGAAGAAGCTCTTTGGGTTACAAACGATTGGCAACGTCGTGCTAAAATGCCACAACATGTTTTAGATATACTCCATACCTTGCCAGACGACACACATGCGATGTCTATGTTTACGATTGGTGTTATGGCTTTGCAAACCAACAGCGTTTTTGCGGCTCGCTATGAAGAAGGTATGCCTAAATCGGAATATTGGGACGCAACTTATGAAGATACGATGAACCTAATTGCTTGTTTGCCTATTTTGGCAGCAGCTATTTATCGCCGTAAATTTAAGGGTGCTGACCTCATAGCTCCGAATACGCAGTTGGATTGGGCAGCTAATTTTGCCCATATGATGGGTTTTGAAGATGCCGATTTCAAAAATTTGATGCGTTTATATATGACCATTCACGCTGACCATGAAGGCGGCAATGCGTCGGCGCACACAACGCATTTGGTCGGTTCTACTTTGTCAGATTCCTATTTGGCATTTGCGGCGGGCATGAATTCATTAGCAGGTCCTTTACATGGTTTGGCAAATCAAGAAGTGATTAAATGGATTTTTGAAATGTTGGAAGAGTTGAGTACAAAGCAACCGACAAATGACCAAATCGGTGATTACGTCCGCAAAACTTTATCAGAAGGTCGTGTTATTCCAGGTTATGGTCATGCTGTTTTGCGTAAACCTGACCCTCGTTTTACGGCACAACAGACATTTGCGAAAAAATATTGCCCCGACGCTGACCTCGTAAAAGTGGTTTGGCAAATATTTGATACGGTGCCACCGATTCTTCAAACTATGGGTAAAATTAAAAACCCTTGGCCCAATGTAGATGCGCATTCAGGCGCATTATTGGTACATTATGGCTTGACAGAATATGGTTTTTATACTGTTTTGTTTGGTGTTTCACGGGCATTGGGTGTTTTAGCGGCGGGCTGTTGGTCGCGTGCTTTGGGTTTTCCACTCGAACGTCCGAAATCTATGACCACAAAATCAGTGAAAGAAATGCTGGCAGAGCAAGCGACGGCTTGATTTAGTGCTTAAAAGTTCAAAATTTGTAAAAAATACTGAGGGGGTACTTTTGAAAAAAGTATCCCCTCTTTCGTAGGCATACCCATCAAAATGAGGACACATAAGATATCTTGATAATAGGCAAAAATTGTTATTTTCTATACTTTAATCCATATTTAATATTTTTGGAGTTCGTCGCCAAAAACGGTCTGTGTATCTACAAATTAGGGAAATGGCATAATTTTGACGTAACTTTTCAGTTTAATAATGATATTTTAAACGAAATAAGCAACTTTAACGTTTGTTGAATATCTTTGATTTATGAATACAACATTTTTTAAAATCTGGTGGAATATGAAATTTAGAAACATTTTTTTAATGATGGTGGTTGTTAGCGGCGTTCTTATTGCGGCATTTTGCCCAAAACCTGCTCCTGCCGACAAAGAAACAGCCTTGTTACAATCCCTTATGACGGCACTAAACCAGCTGCATTTTAACCCTCAAAATATGGACGACGAGTTTTCAGGCAAAGTCTATAAACTTTATTTGAACCGTATTGATGTAGGAAAACGGTTTTACACTCAAGCTGATATTGATCAATTAAAGCCTTTTGAATTGCAGTTGGATGACCAAATAAAAGCTTTTGATTATACTTTTTTCAACAAATCTGTTGAATTATTGGATAAGCACATGGCAAAAGTAGAAGGCTTTTATAATGAAGTTATTACCATGCCTATTGATTTTTCAGTAAATGAAAAAATCGAAATGGATGGTGATAAAAAGCCTTATTCCAAAAATGACGCAGACTTGAAAGACCTTTGGCGCAAAATGATTAAGTATGAAGTCATGTCGCGGTTGACCACTAAACTCGAAGAAAAATCGAAGGGTAAAGCGGATTATAAAGACAAATCGGATGATGAATTGAAAAAAGCTGCTTTGACGGAAACAACAAAACAGTATAATGACTATTTCAAACGCTCAAAAAAATTGAAGCGTATGGATAGATTGTCTATTTATCTAAACTCGATTGCCAACGTCTTTGACCCTCATACAGAGTACTTTGAGCCAGTAGATAAGCAGAATTTCGATATTGGTATGTCGGGTCGTCTTATTGGTATTGGTGCTCGTTTACAAACGGATTTGGAAACGGATTTTACTAAAATCACGGATGTTATGATTGGCGGTCCAGCTTGGAAACAAGGTGACCTCAAAGATGGCGATATCATTATGAAAGTCGCACAAAGCGATAAAGAGCCTGTGGACATCAGCGGAATGGATATCAACGAAGTGGTTACCATGATTCGTGGGAAACAAAATACAGAAGTACGCTTGACAGTGAAATCAAAAGCAGATGGTAAAACGAAAGTTATTCCTATCATCCGTGAAGAAGTAATTGTTGACGAAGGCTTTGTTAAATCGCTTATTATTCAAGAAAATCAAGATGCAAATAAAATTGGCTATATCAAATTGCCTAAGTTTTACGCCGATTTTGAAAACGATAACGGTCATCAAAGTGCCGAAGATGTGGCTATTGAAGTTGAAAAATTGAAAAAAGCAGGTGTAAAAGGTATTGTCATCGACTTACGGAACAATGGCGGCGGTTCGCTGCGCGATGTTGTCAAAATGTCGGGCTTGTTTATCGAACAAGGTCCTATCGTTCAAGTGAAAGGACGTTATGATCGCCCCGATGTATTGAGTGACAGCGACCCCTCAGTACAATACGGCGGTCCGTTAGTCATCATGGTCAATGAGTTCTCTGCTTCAGCTTCTGAAATCATGGCAGCAGCTTTACAAGATTATGGTCGTGCGATTATTGTTGGCACGCCAACTTATGGCAAAGGAACCGTACAACGTTTCTTTAATCTCGATAATGCTTTGAAAAGAGGTGCTGGTGGTAGCATTGCGGCAGTCGATAAAAATGGTCAACCAATTGATGGGCTTGGTGATGTCAAAGTAACGATTCAGAAATTCTTCCGCGTCAATGGTGGGTCGACTCAACTAAAAGGTGTGACACCCGATATTATTTTGCCTGACAATTACATGGAGGTGCCTGTAGGTGAAAGAGACAATGAGCATCCGTTGGCATGGACATCCATTAATCCTGTTAAGTATAGCCAAGATGTTGTGGATTTGAAAAAATTACCACTTATCAAAGCTAACAGCGAGAAACGTATGGGCGCTAATCCGACGTTCTCAGCGATATCGAGCAATGCAAAACGTATGAAATCACAACGTGATAATACAGAATATTCGCTCAATTTGGCGCAATTCCGTACATATGAAGCGAAACAAGTTGCATTGGTGGATGCTTATAAAAAAGCTATCAAACCTATTGACGGCTTCATGACAATGAATATTGAAGAAGATTTGGCTGCTTTACAAGCATCAAATGACACGTCAAAAGTCATTCGGAATACTGAGTGGATGAAAGACGTGAAGAAAGACGTTCAGCTGTACGAAACATTATTAATTATGCGCGATATGATTCAAAATGCCACTTTTAAAACAGCGGCTATTGAACCTAAACGCAATTAATTATCAAGGATTTAGTATAAAATCAAAGCCTTTTCAACGATTTTAAAGTTGGGAAGGCTTTTGCTTTTTCTAAAAACTATAATGTCAAAACATAAGTAAAACTACTATACGCCCCAAAAATGCCCAAACCATTTTTAACTTGATTAGAAATCACATTAGGCTCAAAAAAAGGGTCGCCAATAGTAGGTTCTGATGTATTTAAAGATAAAAACAAATCATACATCGGTTTTGAAATACTAAACAATGTAATTTTCAAATTATCCATTTTAATGGACCTTTTATTTATGTATTGTTCAACATTTATGTTTTCAAGTACGAAAGTATAAGGTTGTCCTTGAAATGCTCTATCACTGAATATTTGCCCATTTTTAGGAATAAACAAAGGATTTTGGACGATTTCGGTATCAAAAAGCGTGTCTTTTTTGTAACGTTGAATCTGAAATGTATAAGCGTTGAACCCCTCAGTATCTTTGATGTCCACATAAAGGGTTATTTGATTCTGTTGAAAATTGGTGTAACTATACCGCACTTTTTCAATCGGAACAACCTTTGGTAAGGTTATTTTTTCGGAAATTAGGCTGTCTTTACTGAGGGGTGTCGTCGCTTTAAAATAATAGTTTTTATTTGTTAAAACTTTAAAATTGGGCGAACTGATAAAGACATTCTTAGATAAAAAAGTCAAATTTTCAATCAAACCATCATCTGACCACAGGCTAACTCGTGCATCTTTAACAATATTAGAATCTTTTGTCAATATGTTGGCATTCTTGCCTACAAAGACCCTTGCACCATTTACAGAATCTATAAAACCTATTGCCAAAGGTGTAGGTGTATATGGTAAATCATAATTTACACTTGTTTCAAGGCAACTTGTTAGTGTTAAAGTCATTAAGATAATTAAAAAGCCATTTTTCATATTTTCATATTGTTTTAAAACTTTAAAGCATAATTAACAGAAGGCACAAAAGGCAATAAAACAATACCTTTTACTTCTGTTGGTACTGTTTTATTGTTAAAAGTATAACCTTGTCGCACATAAATAAATATCGGATTTTGACGGGCATAAGCATTATAGACATTAATACTCCATGTACGAATATGCCCATTTTTTAATTGTTTTTCTTGAATCGCATTTATATCTAAACGATGATAATTTGGCATTTTACCGTTATTTACTTCTGTATAAAGTAATTTATTTTCGTCCCAAAAAGGAATATCTTTAATTTGCCCATTTGGTATAGTTATTCTAAAGCCTGTATTGTAAGTCCAAAGAAAACCTAATTTCCATTTTGTTGATAATTGATAAGAAGCGTAGGCATTTATAACGTGTCGCCTATCATATTTAAAAGAAAATACGCGACCACCATTAAAATTATCGTATTGCCGATTGTTCCATGACAAAGTATAACTTAATAAACCATTAAATCTGCCTTGTGTTTTATTAATCATAAATTCTAAACCATACGCCTCACCTTTACCATTTTTAAGGGTATTTTGTTGCCAATTTTGATAAATATTATCATCATTTAAAAAAACAAATTGCGCTAAATGATTCATTTGTTTATAATAAGCTTCGAATGAAACATCAATGCCTGCATTTTTAAATTGTTTAGCTAAACCAAAAGATATTTGATTCGCTTTTTCAGGTTGATAATCTTTTGAAGCGGGCACCCAAACTAATTTATCTAAACCTATTTCATTACTTAATAAAGCATGACTGTACTGCACGGTTTGTGCGGCTGTAATATTAAAGGTTAACAAATCGGGTAAAGTATAACGTAAAGCAAAACGCGGTTCTAAATTGCTAAATGTTTTATCGGTACTTTTAAATAAAGAACCACGTAAACCAATATTGGCAACAAGGTTTTTAGTAAAAGATATTTCATCTTCGATATAAACAGCATTTTCGTACCCCCTCAGTAAAGGATTGCTTAAATTGTCTGTCACTTTTAAATAAATAGAATCCGTTGTGTAACGGCTAATATCATTTGTGCTTTCGTGTGTTTTATATTGATGTATGGTTGTTTCTAAACCAAAACGTATAAAATGCTTTGTGTTAGGTGTATAATCAAAACGCAAATAAGCATTATAATCTTCAAGAAAATTATGGGCTTTATAATTTGTTTCGTCATAAATAGATTGAAAATTGCTTGTGGTACTAAATTGCGATAGAATATAGTCTTTTGTTTTACCAATATTGACAGTATAATTTAAACCTGTATTCATTGAAAAATTAGGGTTGATGATTTTATAATAACGGGCACTCAAAGCTCTATTGATAATACTGTTTCTAAAATCGGTATATTCTCTTGCGTACTGTGGTTTTTGAACAAGACGCAAAAGGTCTAAGCCTTCGTAATAACTGATATAGAGTTTATTTTTGTCATCAAACTCATGACTTATTTTAGCATTGATGTCATAAAAAGTATAGCCTTGAAAGTTCTCGCGCCGTCCTTGTTTCACTTTTTTAACACTGTTACCTATCAGAAACTGTGCAAAATCGAGATACGTGCTACGGGCAGCAAAAAGATAGGACGTTTTGCCCGATTTACTGAGGGGTCCCTCTAAGGATAATTTTGAATTGATAAGTCCTAAATCAACTTTACCTTCAAAGTGCTTTTTATTGCCTTCCTTAAACGTCACATCAACAACGGACGACAAGCGACCGCCAAAACGAGCTGGAAAGCCGCCTTTATAAAAATCTACTTTTTTCAAGGCGTCAGGGTTGAAAATGGAGATAAAATTGAGTAAATGCCCTGTATTATACGTATTAGCACCGTCCAAAATGAACAGATTTTGGTCTTGTCCGCCACCACGCACCAATAGGCTTGACGTGCCTTCCGCCCCATTTGCAACACCAGGCAGAACGGATAGTGCTTTCAAAAGGTCACGTTCACCGCCTACTGAGGGGATATTTTGTAGGCGTTCAAGCGGCACATTGACTTTGCCGGGTTGTATGGTTTCGATATTGTCGTCTCGATTGCCGATGACGGTGACGGTGGCTAAATTTACTGAGGGGGTCAATAAAATATTGAAAACGGTATCTTTTTGACTGTTTGACAAAAACAAGCGTTGTGTTTCGTAACCGACATAAGACACCCGTAATTGGGCATTTTGTTTTTTGACAAACAAGCGATAATAGCCAAATTCATTAGCCGTTGTGCCTGTTTGTGAGAGGCTGTCAAAGATGGTTGCACCGATGAGTGGCTCGCGGCTGTCTCTGTCATAGACATAGCCGCTTAGGGTGTTTTGTGCAAAAACATTTGAACTAATGACTATTAAAAAGGCAAAAAGGGCTGTGTATTTCAGCATAACATTTATTTCATGTTAAAAATCACGTAAGAAAGCCCTAAGGCATACCAATGATGATAGTGCGTAAATTCATTGCCAAAGGATTTTATTGTACGTATCGGTACTATATTTTGATTGCTACTTATGGACAAACCGACTTTTTTGTATTGATAGCTTAACTCAAAATGTGAAGCTAATTCAGGTTTTGGAAAAACGCTATCCGACCATGATTTCGTCACTTCGGTTTTATTGAGTAAAAAATTTAGAAACACACCACCGGATATGCTCAAACCACGCCACTGATACCCAATTGACGGTTTTATGTAGATGTATTTATAGGTTATAGCCAGTAATCTTTTATTTGTTCGCCTATCAATTGTATTATAACCTTTTGCCAAATAACCTATTTCACCATTGATAATGAATGATTTATAAATTGGCTGCGTGTAGTTTATGCCGCCTTGATAGCCGTATTGTGGGTCAAAACCAGCGATATAAACACCCACGTTGTTGTCAACGGTTTTAACTTGCTCCGTTTTGTTGTGTAGGGCATAGGCTCTGATTTGTACAGATTGCGATGATAAAGAAATACAAAAAAAGATAAATAATAAGCAAATTAAATAACGTAGAAAGTTCATTTTTTAGATTTAAGTTAAGGCTCTTAGACAATTTTAGCGGCAATTTTAGAATGATGATTTTTAGGAATAATTTTATTGCAATAAAGAAAAATCAAACAGTTAAAAAATTTGTCAAAATTAAATATTTGCTATATTTCCTTTTGCCGCTAAAATTGTCGTAGAGCCTTAATTTTTCAAAAAAATATCATCAGTATTCTAATGATTTATGGTTGTTTGACAATTTTAGTTGGTAAGCCGCTTTTGTCATTCTGAACGCAGTGAAAGAATCTCAATTTAAAGCAAAAACAGATGCTTTCACTGCGTTCAGCATGACAAAAATACATGCTCAACTAAAATTGTCATAGAACCTGATTTATTTTGTCTTAAGTACCCGGACATGTTTATTTATTACTAAACAGATAGCTACATAGAACATATAGTTTATTGATTATCAATGATTTATAATAATCTATGTATTCTGTTATCTAACGAATAAATATGTCATGGTACTTAATTACAAATAATCGTGCAAACAACACTTGTGTTATTCATCACATACTGAGTAGGATTCATTGAAGTATAGTATGAATAATTTTGACTTAAGTTTGGTTCTGTAATATCAGTTAATGTACAACTGTTTCCCATATAGTCAATAGCATCCCAATTATTTGAATATGAATAACTATCGCCGTATTGACACAATCCATTATAAGATTGAAGGGTTTGGCTCATAGATAAAGTATTAGATGTAGAGTAATGCTTCCACTTCCAACCAAATGACCATACCCACTTCCAAGGAGTTCCTAATGTATAAGACGAATTATGTACATCGTAAATGGGGATACCATTACTATCATTGCTTTTCCATGTATATACTGATTGCCTTGCAGCATCTAAAAACCCCCTTCTATCATTTATTTCAACTATTACATTTCTCACTATTCCGCAAGGGGTTCTCGAAACTATATCATTTTTAGTAACGAATACTTTCACATTCTTATCGGAAAATGTATTTTTAGTTACACTCGAAAGTCTATTAATATCTCCGTCGAAAATGATAACTTCACCATAGTCAGTGAATTGATAGACAGATTTACCAACATATAAAATTCCATTTCTATCTGTAACAGATGCCAGTAGCGGGGTAGCTATTTTGAAATCAAATGTACCATCTTCTTTATAAGTTATGACATCTGAATTTTGTTTTAATAAATCGAAATACGCATCTTTGTCCTCGATTGTAGCACTTTTGACTAAAACATCACAAAAAGAACTTAACATCGATTTGAAACCAATATTTTCACCAAAATTTCTTCTTTCTGAAATATCATACTGCCTCAATTGTTCGAGTAAATCGAATAAGGCATTTGAATTTTCAAAATGTAAAATCCCATCTTGAACTGTAAATTGACCCTTAACATCGGTAACACCACTCATTTTCAGGGTTTTAGAGAGTGTTGTTGCGTTAACTATTGGAGTAACTTGGTCTTGTTTGCAACCCGTAGTTGTAAAAATGAGGCAATAAGCCATAGCAACGGCGAGCATAAAAAATACGCTACGAGCCGCGAGAGAACGAGACAACTTTTTCATTTGTTGAACGTTTAAAACAGTGATTAATTAAAATTATTCAGGCTACCCGTTGCGTCCGATGTCCAGTCATAGCAACGTGGTGGCCTTTTTTATATCAGACATCTCCAATATACAATCCAAAAAGCTCATACGACATTCACATCACCCATTTAACAAGGCGAAAGGCGAAAGGCGAAAGGCGAAAGGCGAAAGGCGAAAGGCGAAAGGCGAAAGGCGAAAGGCGAAAGGCGAAAGGCGAAGCCTTTTCTTTTAAAAATGCGTTTTCAGTTTTAGTTAAAAAAAATGATTGTTTTAGTATTAACATTAATGATGGGGCAAAGGTATAATCAAGTATTTAATTTGTAAAATTTTTGTCAATCTATTTCAAAACTTTAACATATTTAGAAAGGACGTATTTTTAAACATGGTTCTTTGAACTTTTTGTAAACATGCCGCTTTTGTCAAAAAATCACAGATAAATAACCCATAAACGAAAAACCCTTTCAAAATTCCGTTGTTTTGCATTGTAATAGACTTATGAACCAATACACAAAACCTAATTCCTAATTCCTAATTTTTATGACTGCATACCTTTTGACCATCGGCGACGAGTTACTTATTGGTCAAATCACAGATACCAACTCGACTTGGATGGCGCAACAGCTTAATCTTCAAGGTATTCGTATTGTTGGAAAGACATCGGTGGGCGATGTACATGGCGATATTGTTGAATCTATCCGTTATGCCCTTTCAAAAGCGGAACTCGTTTTGGTGACAGGTGGTTTGGGTGCAACGAAAGACGATATTACAAAAAAAGCCTTAGCCGATTACTTTCATGTGCCGATGATATTTCACGATGAGACTTTTGGAAGAATGACTTATTTTTTCAATAAAATAAATCGGACGGTTTCTGAAATGAATAAAAACAGTTGCTTTATGCCTCAAAATGCCTTGATTTTGCCCAATGATAAGGGTTTAGCCCCTGCTATGTGGTTTAATACTGTTGAGAATCGAAATCCCGATACCTTCGGGAAGGGGGGTAAAGTGGTGGTTTCAATGCCAGGCGTGCCTTACGAAATGCAACATTTGATGAGTGACCGTGTGTTGCCGCGCTTACGAGCATCGTTTCCGATGTCGCCAATTGTGCATCGTACGCTTTTGACGGCGGGTGAAGGCGAAACGATGTTGGCAGAAAAATTAAGCGATTTTGAAGACACTTTGCCTGAAAATGTCAAATTGGCTTACTTGCCGTCGCTTGGAACGGTACGACTTCGCTTGACGGCTTGCGGTGATAATGAAGCGGTGTTGAATGAACAATTAGATATTTTGAAAGCAGAATTAGAAGAAATCGTCGGTTATGCCGTCGTGGGTTATGATGATGATACGATGCCCGTTGCGATAGGGCGTATGTTGACAAAAAAGGGTTTGACATTGGGCATTGCAGAAAGCTGTACGGGCGGTTATTTGTCGCATTTGATGACCACAGTTTCGGGTAGTTCGGCTTATTTTGAAGGCAGTGTCATTGTATATTCCTACGATTTGAAGGTCAAACTGCTCAATGTCTCAAAAAAGATGCTCGATACTGAGGGGGCTGTTAGTGAACGTTGTGTTCGTGAAATGGTCGTTGGTACACTCGACGCGCTCAATGTCGATATAGCTATTGCCATTTCAGGTATTGCTGGACCTTTAGGCGGCACACCTGAAAAACCTGTCGGAACAGTTTGGATTGCGGTAGGTAATCGGGAAGAAACCATTGTATATAAAATAGGTATTGATAGAGGAAGGCTTAAAAATATAGAATATGCAGCCAATACTGCCTTAAACTTGCTGCGAAAATTTTTACTTCAAAATGTAAAAGCCGTAGAAATGGCGTAATTTTGCCAAAATTTTGTTTGGATACTGAGGGGGTCAATTTTTTAATACCTTGATTTTCAACCAAGTATAAACCATAATTGTTTTTTAAAATTTATAAAGATGGCAAAAGTCGAACTCGTTATGCCCAAATTGGGTGAAAGCATCATGGAAGCAACCATTCTCGGTTGGAAAAAAAACGTTGGCGACCGCGTTGAACAAGACGAAACGATATTGGACATTGCGACCGACAAAGTGGATTCTGAAGTGCCTTCGCCCGTGAGTGGCGTCATTATCGAAATTCTTTTCAATGAAAATGATGTCGTGCCCATTGGTTCTGTCATTGCTTATATTTCTACGGAAGTAGCGGAAGCAGAAACCCCGTCTTCGAGCACGATTTTACCGCCTGTTTCCGCCCCAAAAACGGACTTGAATGGTGTCGCACACAAATTTATTGAAGTTTTCGAACAAGAAAATATTGTGTTAGAAGAGCCTAAAAATAAGCAATTAATAACGACTCATACCTCAGGCGACCGTTTTTATTCTCCTTTGGTGCGGACTATAGCGAAAGAAGAAGGCATAAGTACATTCGAATTGGATAGTATCGTAGGTAGTGGTACGGGCGGACGTGTGACAAAAACAGACATTTTAACTTTTGTGGAAGATAAAAAGGAAAATAAGTCTGTTACAAGCCCTGTTTTAACAGAGGACAGAACGATTCCGATGCCTAAAACCGTCCTGGCTACACCTGTTAGACCCACTTCTGATAATGTTGAAATTATCGAAATGGACAGAATGAGGCGTTTGATTGCCGACCATATGGTGATGTCAAGGCGTGTTGCGCCTCATGTCACTTCGTTTGTCGAAGCGGATGTGACTAATTTAGTGAATTGGCGGAATAAAGTAAAGGCTGATTTTATGCGTAAATACGGTGAAAACATAACGTTTACGCCTATTTTTATAGAAGCTATTTGTATTGCACTTCGTGAGTTTCCATTGGTGAACTCCAGTGTCAATGACAATCAAATAATAGTTAAAAAAGATTTGAATATCGGTATGGCAGCGGCTTTACCTTCTGGTAACCTCATTGTACCCGTCATCAAAAATGCCGACAGAATGAATCTTATTGGATTGTCTCAAACGGTTAATGATTTAGCGACTCGGGCTCGAGCCAACAAACTCAAGCCAGAAGAAGTGCAAGGCGGCACTTTTACGCTTACAAACGTGGGCGGTTTTGGCAATATCATGGGTACACCCATCATCAATCAGCCACAAGTCGCCATCCTTGCAACGGGTACTATAAAAAAGAAACCTGCTGTCATGGAAACGGAATTTGGCGATGTTATAGCTGTGCGTCAAATAATGTACCTCTCCATGAGCTACGACCATCGCATCGTCGATGGTTCGATGGGGGGCACTTTTTTACGCCGTGTCGGTGATTTATTAGAACAATTTGATGTAAATAGAACATTTTAATGGTTAATGGTTATTCGTCAACCAATTGCCAATTGCTAATAACCAATAACCATTAACAAATAACCATTAACAAAAATGGAAGATTGGGAATTTGAATTTGAATGGTTGCAAGTGCGGCATACGGTCAAAGATGCTTTGAAACATGATGCATTGCCCGACCTCAACGTGGTATTGCTGATGATAGGGATACAAGAGTTGGGTTTTTGGAAAAAAGGTTGGACAAAAGAAGAAAAACAAGACTTGATGCACATAGCCGTATGTCGTTTGTTGAGTTACAACGGTTATTATGAATTTGTGGGCTTAGATACTGAGGGGTGGCCTCATTATACTTTGACACAAAAAATTATGCTCAAAGGTCAAGGGGAGCAAGAGCAAATGTTGAAAGAAAAAGCTGTTTATTATTTTAAGCAATTGGAAGCAGAACGAGAGTCGTGACATAAAAACACCCCCCTCAGTATTTTTATAGAAAATCTAAAATCTGGCATCTATTCCGCTTGTGCATACACAATTTGCAGCATATTTAACTTATTGAGGGTGTTGGAAATGAAAAAAGGTGGCTCGTTTCCGAACCACCTCCTTTATGTGCTTTAATTCAACATTGCCATCAAGCGAGGTCGAAACGGTCAAGATTCATCACCTTCGTCCATGCTGCTACAAAGTCATGCACGAACTGTTCTTCAGAATCGGCACATCCATAAAATTCAGCGATTGCTCGAAGTTCTGAGTTCGAGCCGAAAATGAGATCTACACGCGTACCTGTCCACTTGCGTTCTCCTGTCGCACGATGACAGCCTTCAAAAACGTCTTGAGAATTTGCCGTTGCCTTCCATGTCGTGCCCATATCGAGTAAGTTGACGAAGAAATCATTGGTGAGTGTCTCTGGACGTTTTGTGAAAACACCATGCAGCGTATGACCAAAATTCGTGTTCAGAACGCGCATCCCGCCAACGAGTACCGTCATCTCAGGTGCCGTCAATGTCAATAGTTGGGCTCGGTCAACGAGCATTTCTTCTGCTGAAATCTTGTATTTCGTCTTCAAATAGTTGCGAAACCCGTCTGCAATTGGCTCGAGAATGTCAAATGATGCCACATCCGTTTGCGCTTGTGATGCATCGGTACGTCCAGGTGTGAAAGGCACTGTCACAGTATGACCAGCGTTTTTAGCTGCCTGTTCAATACCTACGCAGCCGCCCAAAACAATTAAGTCGGCAAGTGAAACCAATTTTCCGCTTGACTGGGCATTGTTGAATGCTGTTTGAATGTCTTCAAGTTTGCTCAACACTGTAGCTAATTGAGCGGGATGGTTTACTGCCCAATCTCTTTGCGGCACAAGGCGGATACGTGCTCCGTTAGCACCCCCGCGTTTGTCCGACCCACGGAATGTTGATGCAGATGCCCAAGCAGTAGATACTAATTGAGATACAGACAATCCTGAAGCCAATAATTGAGCCTTTAAAGACATAATGTCCTGTTCATCTATCACTATATGTGTAACAGAGGGCAGAGGGTCTTGCCATATCAACTCTTCCGAAGGTACTTCTGGACCCAAATAACGAGCAATGGGACCCATATCACGGTGTGTCAATTTGAACCACGCACGAGCAAACGCATCTGCGAATGCTGCTGGATTCTCATGAAAATGTCTTGAAATTTTCTCGTAAGCCGGGTCAACCCGCAAAGCAATGTCAGTTGTCAACATAAAAGGTGCGTGAGTGATTGAGGGGTCGTGTGCATCAGGCACTGTTCCCGCGCCTCCACCATTCTTCGGTTTCCATTGATGTGCACCCGCAGGGCTTTTTGTTAGCTCCCATTCAAAGCCGAATAAGTGCTCGAAAAAGTCGTGACTCCACTTCGCCGGGGTTTTAGTCCACGCACCTTCGAGCCCACTGGTAATCGTGTGGATACCACTTCCACTGCCGAAAGTGTTTTTCCAACCGAGACCCTGTTCCTCGATATTGCCACCTGCTGGCTCGGCAGCCACATACTGACTTGGATCGGCAGCACCATGGGTTTTGCCGAATGAGTGTCCACCAGCAATCAACGCAACCGTTTCTTCGTCATTCATAGCCATCCGACCAAATGTTTCACGAATATCACGGGCAGAGGCAAGCGGATCAGGATTTCCATTAGGACCTTCAGGATTTACATAGATAAGACCCATCTGAACAGCCGCCAATGGATTCTCCAATTCGCGGTTGCCAGTATAACGTTTGTCTCCCAACCATTCGCCTTCAGCTCCCCAATAGATGTCTTCGGCGGGCTCCCAAACGTCCTCACGACCACCGCCGAAGCCGAATGTCTTGAAACCCATCGATTCGAGAGCGCAGTTACCAGCAAGAATCATCAAATCTGCCCACGAAATCTTTTTACCATATTTCTGTTTGATGGGCCACAACAGCAAACGCGCCTTGTCGAGGTTGGCATTGTCGGGCCAACTGTTGAGTGGCGCAAAGCGTTGTGTGCCGAAGCCTGCCCCCCCACGTCCATCAGCAATCCGATAAGTACCTGCACTGTGCCAAGCCATCCGTATAAAGAAGGGTCCATAATGACCGTAATCGGCGGGCCACCAGTCTTGTGAGGTCGTCATCAAATCAAAAATGTCTTTCTTAACCGTATTTAGGTCGAGTGACTTAAACGCTTCAGCGTAATTGAACCCTGTCATCGGGTTCGATAAAGGAGAGTGTTGGCGGAGAATATTCAACTGCAGCTGATTGGGCCACCAGTCACGATTTCTCATCCCTCCACCCGCACTTTTGGTCAATGCACCGCCCATAAACGGGCATTTGCTTTCACCGTTACCATTAGAGGGCGTTTCGGTTACTAATGTACCGTGATGTGTATTATTTTCCATTTTTTAATAAATAGTAAATTGTTTATAATGCCTAAATTTTTGAAAATCTTTACTTATAAATTTTTTTATGAATTATGAACTTGTCTTCTGACTGTAGTCAACCGACGTAGCCTATCAATTTAAAATACTAAAGTTATTTTTATAAAAAACCAGTTTGTGTAGATGTCAAAATGCCGCGATAAAACACAAAAATTGTAAACCTTAAAACCATTGGATTGTTTGCTCGAAAGAGCGTTTTTTAAAAAGAGTTTTAAATTTTTATGAAAAAAGCCTAAATCACCAGACCTTTTCCGCTTTATTATCATCCACCCATTTACTCCACGACTTATTGAAGGTGTGGACTTTTTTAGTTGTATTGCCTTGATTATCAACAACTTGATTGCCTCCGTTCACCCATTCAAAGATACTGCCGTAAAGGTTATAGACTTTTGTATAACCCATTTTTTGCAACTTTTCACCAATCTTTTCACTCCGATAACCAATTGAACAATAGACGACAATCGATTTGTCTTTAGGGACATTGGTCAGCGTCTTTTTTTCAAAATCATTATAACCGACAAAAACGGCACTGGGTATGTGACTGACATCGTATTCTGCACGTTCGCGCGCATCGAGAAGGAGTACATCAGGCATTCTTTTAACATCATCAGGACTGACTGTTTTGACGGAAAAAGAAAGCCAATTGGCTATCGTTTTGTCAAATTTGGGGTTTTGACTGTGCGCCCGGTTCGCCGGTGGCTGTGCATGACACGACGATGCCAAGAGTATTAAAACCGATAATTTTAAGAATATTCTTTTCATTTTTTTTTGAATTTGAAGCCGTTAAGTTGTTGACAACAGCGCATGCAAGAAAATTTTTAAAAAATTCCTAAATGATGCACAAACCATTATTTGAGTCGTGTTGCGCCTTGACCGACTGTATCAAATATAACCCTTTGATGCTCACAATGTTGCATCAATTTATTGTTTATCAATTCTTTAACTTCATTTTCAAACGCATGAGGATACAGCAAATGCAAATTTGGACCCGCATCTAAACTAAAATAAGCAGGTACTTTTGTCGCCTCACGCCACCCCCTCAGTATCTCAATCATTTTCAAAGTATTAGGTTTCAACAGCGTAAACCAAGGCGAAGTCGTCATCATCAAGGCATGTAAAGTCATCGCTTCATCTTCGGCAATTTGACCAAAAGTCTCTACATCACCCGACTTCAAAGCCTTTATCAAGCGACTCATGCGCTCATTCGCTTGTTGATAACGAGCAGGAGCATAGGGATTTTCGTTCATCAAACCATGACCCATACGACTTGAAACGGATTTCTCACCTGTCGCAGCTATTAAAATATCATCATGATATGTTTTAAAAACAGGATGTATTTCTGATTCAAAACCAACGGCATAGCTATTAGATGATGCTTCAATATCTGCACATTCACCCCAAACTGCCATCGTCGGATAAACAGAACGACAGGCACTACCCGAAGCCAAACGAGCGATTTCAGATGCTTTTTGCAAAAATGCACCCCCCTTGCGCGCATCTTGCGCCATCCCGCTTTGCGGGACAGTATTTTCTCCTTTTTTGCTTAAAATCTCATTTTCCAGAGAGCACAGACACAACGCCAAGGCACTCATACTCGAAGCCGACGAAGCGATGCCCGCAGAATGAGGAAAGGAGTTAGAAGATTCAATTTTTAAATCTAATTGTGTTAAAAAAGGAAAGCTCAGTCGTTGAGTTTCTAAAAAAGCAACGATTTTTTGACGAAATTTTTCAATTTTGTCCTGCTCTTCAAATTCAAATTTGAGTGAAATTTTATCGTCGAAATGCTCTTTTTCACTATAAAAAAGCGTCATGTCAGTAAACGCATGGTTTAAAGTAAAACTGATACTCGGATTGCGTGGTAATTGAACGCCATATTTTCCCCAATACTTGATAATAGCAATATTTGAAGGACTTCGCCAGGAGATTTGTTTAGTCATTATTTATTTTAATCATTATATCTTAAGCCATTGAAACATTGACTTTAAACCCCAAAATTACAGCGTAGGTTTTGATTTTTTTAAACAAAAAAAACTCCGACACTTTTTGAAGCGCCGGAGTCCAATGAAAAACATAAAAATACCCCTATTTGTCGTTTTCTCTTTATCTTCAATTTCTTTTGAGGTG
>JAYTUQ010000268.1:0-22187 GCA_043744455.1 Saprospiraceae bacterium
ATCTTGAAACGTTGTATGTTCAAAAGTGTAAGGTATAATTGCTACCGAAAAAGTATCATCGGTCGGTGAAACAACCGTCAAACTAACGCCATTGACACATATTGACCCTTTATCCACCAATATATACTGTGCTTGCATCCCGTCTTCGCGGGGAGGGGTCGGTTTGTACTGAAACGTAAAAAACCATGAACCATCTTTGTCTTCGCGCTCAATGCAAACGCCTGTTGTATCCACATGTCCTTGCACCATGTGTCCGTCCAAACGTGCGCCAGTCATCATGGCTCTTTCCAAATTTACTTTATCGCCAACAGACCATTTGCCTAAATTGGTTTTTAATAAAGTTTCTTCAATCGCTGTAACTGTATGACTATCAATATCTTGTGCCGTAACAGTTAAGCAAACGCCATTGTGTGAAAGGCTTTGGTCTATTTTTAATTCTTTAGAAATAGCCGCCTCAATCGTGAAATGAACATTCGTTCTTTCTTTCTTAATTTTTGAAATTATTCCTAAACTTTCAATAATGCCTGTAAACATCTTTTTTTTTAATGGATAGTTGATAATGGAAAATGGATAATGGTATAGTTGAAAATGGATAACGGATAATTTCAACTTTATCCACTATCCACTATCCATTATCCGTTACTTTTTATAGTTCTAAATCAACATTATGCTGCTCGTGCCATGGCAAACCATATTCATTCAGTTTTGCCATAAAAGGGTCGGGATTGAGTTGTTCAACATTCCAAACGCCTGCACCTGACCATTCGCCCGTCATCATCATCATTGCGCCAATCATTGCAGGAACGCCGGTCGTGTAACTCACGCCTTGAGTCCCCGTTTCTTCATAAGCTGCTTTGTGTGAGCAGTTGTTATACACATAATAAGTCTTTTCTTGACCATCTTTCATACCTTTGATGCGGCAACCGATGGACGTAAAACCTGTATAATTTTCACCCAAATCACCAGGATTCGGCAAAACAGCCTTCAAAAATTCCAATGGAATAATCTTTTTGCCTTTAAAATTGATAGGTTCAATGCCTGCCATACCGATATTTTGAATGACGCGCAAATGCGTTAAATATTCATCGCCAAAGGTCATCCAAAAACGGGCACGTTTGAGCGTTGGAAAGTTTTTAACCAAACTTTCCAATTCTTCATGATATATAATGTAGGAGTTTTTAGGTCCAATTTCAGGATAATTCAAAGGTTTCATAACGGAATGAGGGGAAATTTCAATCCATTCGCCATTTTCGTAGTATTTTCCGTTTTGCGTAATTTCTCGAATGTTAATTTCAGGATTGAAGTTAGTTGCAAATGCTTTGCCATGCGAACCCGCATTGGCATCAACAATATCAAGCGTATGAATCGCATCAAAATGATGTTTGGCAGCATAAGCCGTGTAAACATTTGTCACACCGGGATCGAAACCGCAACCCAAAACAGCCATCAAACCTGCTTCTTTGAAACGGTCTTGATACGCCCATTGCCATGAATATTCAAAATGAGCGACATCTTTCGGCTCATAGTTTGCCGTATCGAGGTAATGCACACCTGCTTCCAAACACGCATCCATAATGGTCAAATCCTGATAAGGTAGAGCAACATTTAAGACCATTTTAGGTTTGAAACGACGAATGAGTTTAGTCAAAGCGGGTACATCTTCAGCATCAATTTTAGCTGTTTTTATTTTTATACCATATTGATTTTCAATGCCTTGTGCAATTTTATCACATTTAGATTTTGTACGACTTGCGAGCATAATTTGCGAAAATACTGAGGGGTGTTGCGCACATTTATGAACCACAACTTGTCCAACGCCACCTGCGCCAATAATGAGAATTTTAGACATACTTTATAATTTTATGATTTTAGGTAAGAATTAGCTTTGAATATAAATCACTCCACTCTGTGTTCAAAACTAAGTAATTACAATTTTAGTTTACAGTTGTAAGCTCCAAAGCAGCCATTTCTTCAATACCTTCATAATGCGTCAAATCGTGGTTTGAAGGAACGACGCTGACGTAGCCATTTTCCAAAGCCCAAATATCGTGGTCTTCGCCTGAGTCTTGAAGGTCATATTTGCCACTCATCCAATAATAAGGTTTGCCTGATGGGTCTTTACCTTCCACAAAAGCTTCGACCCAACGTCCCTTGGCTTGACGACAAACTTTAATGCCTTTTATTTCTGCCAAAGGCAATTTTGGGATGTTGACATTGAGCAATTTAGTCTTTTCCATAGGATTTTCCAGCATAAACTCACATATTTGACGTGCAAAATATTTAGAAGGCTCAAAATCGGCATCCCATGAAAAGTGCAAAAGTGAAAAACCCACAGCAGGAATGCCTTCCAATGACGCTTCCATCGCCGCCGACATAGTACCACTATAAATAATATTAAGACTTGCATTCGAGCCATGATTGATGCCTGAAATACAGAGGTCAATAGTCCGTCCATCGCGTTTGGTGACGACATGGTGTGCCAATTTCACACAGTCAACAGGTGTACCTGAACATTCATAACTCTCGATATGTTCGCCAAAAGTTTTGGTTTTATGCAAACGCAAAGGGTCATGAATCGTAATCGCATGACCCATGCCCGATTGAGGCGAGTTGGGCGCAACGACAAGAACTTCGCCGAGGGTTGTGGCAACCTCAACCAACGCCTTGATGCCAGGGGCTGTAATACCATCGTCATTGACGACTAAAATCAGTGGTCTTTTCATTGTTTTTAATTTTTGAAGTGCAAAATTACTGAGGGGGGGGTAGAATGTTAACGTTTTTAGGTTATTTTTGTATAAAATTAAAATTTTCAAGAAAATATCAAAATTATGGAAGCAACATTGCAACATGCGCCGCTGAGTATTACGCGCTAAAAAGTTGTAAGCACCGCTAATATTTTTTATTTTTGCAAAAAAAAGAGAAAACTATGATAATAGCTAACCCTATTTATGATGTCGTTTTTAAATATCTTTTAGACGATTTAGAAATAGCTAAAGAGTTGCTTTCTACGATTTTAGATATAAAAATTGAGCATCTTGTCGTGAAATCACAAGAAGAATTAGTCAAAACGGAAACAGGTGATATTCGTATTTTCCGCCTTGATTTTAAAGCCATTATACAATTAGAAAATGGCGAAAAAAAGAAAGTCTTGATTGAGTTGCAGAAAGCTAAACAATCTTATGATATTGTGCGCTTCCGCAAATATTTAGCAAAAAACTATCTGGAAGAAGATGAAGTTATTCAAGATGAACATGGGCAACAAATAGGTGTTTCGTTAGAAATTATTACGATTTACTTTTTGGGTTTTACATTGAAAAATGTACCTATACCTATATTAAAAGTGCAACGGAGTTTTATGGACGCTGTAACGAAAAGGACATTAGAAGTGGAAGAAGATTTCATAAATTTACTCACTCATGAAAGCTATACGATTCAAATTCCAAGGCTTAAATTAAAACAGCAAAATGACATGGAACAAGTATTAGAAATATTCAATCAAGAAAATGTGACGGAAGATAAACACCGCATTGATTATCAAGGGAAGCCAGAGAATCCACTTGTTAAAAAAATGGTGCGTCGCTTGACGAAAGCGGCGGCTGATGCAAAATTGAGTCAACAAATGGATGCAGAAGATGCTGTTGATAGACTTTTGAATAGAGAAAGAGCGAAATATGAAGATGCCTTAAAAGAAAAAGATGCTATGCTTAAAGAGAAAGACGCTAAACTCGAAGAGAAAGACGCTATGCTTGGAGAGAAAGATGCTAAACTCGAAGAGAAAGATGCTAAACTCGAAGAGAAAGACGCTATGCTTGAGCAGTTTCGTCTCGAAAATGAGCAACTAAAAGCAATGTTGAAAGAGAAAAATTAATAAATATTTATTTTGAAGACAAAAAATCAAATACTCTTATGGCACATGATTCACTTACGGCTACGTCAGAGAAAGAATTTAGGGAATTCCTGGCTTCTGAGGATGTTGTAGATAGGCTTTTGAGAAAGCAGAGAGAGAAGTATGAAGGAATGATTCGTGAAAAAGACGCTCTTATTCTTGAAAAAGATGCTCTTATTCGTGAAAAAGACGCTCTTATTCGTGAAAAAGATGCTCTTATTGAGAAATTTGATATTGAAATAAAACGCATTGATTCAATATTAAAGCAACAGAAAGGTTCATAAAAATTTATTTTGGAATACAAAGAAATCATCCAGTCTATCCGCAAGAAACAGTACAAACCTGTTTATTTCCTACATGGCGAAGAGCCTTATTTTATTGATGCGATTACAGAAGTCATTGAAAATGAGATACTTGACGATGCCGCGAAGTCATTCAATCAAGTCGTTTTGTATGGCAAAGACGTAGATTCGATGACTGTTGTGGACAATGCACGGCGGTATCCGATGATGTCGCCGATTCAGGTCGTTATTGTCAAAGAAGCGCAAAATATGTCTTCATTGCAGCAGTTGCAAAAGTACATCGAGGTACCCCTCAGTAGTACGATACTTTTGATAGCCCACAAGCACAAGAAAATTGATGGTCGTTCCGCCTTTGCCAAATCCTTGACAAAACACGCTGTTGTGTTTGAATCCAAACCTTTGTACGAAAATCAAGTGCCTGATTTTATACGTAATTGGTTGAAAGACAATAAGATGTCTGTTGAACCAGAAGCTTTGGATTTGATAGTTGAGTATTTGGGTATGGACTTAGGGAAAATTATTAATGAACTTCAAAAACTGCAATTGAACCTCAAAAATACTGAGGGGGGTAAAATTACGGTTGAACACATCGAAAAATACATCGGCATCAGCCGCGAGTACAATGTCTTTGAATTGCAAAAAGCTTTGGGTTCAAGGAATATTTTACAAGCCAATAAAATCGCTCGTTATTTTCATGAAAACCCCAAAGACGCGCCTTTTGTAATGATTATCGGCACGTTATACAATTATTTTTCAAAAATATATCAATTAAATTTCTTGACGAATAAATCGCCAAATGACCAAGTAAAGGCTTTGGGATTGCGTTCAGAATGGTTTTTAAAAGATTATGCGACAGCTTTGAAGCAATATCCACGCGCCAAATTGGAAGAAGTATTTGCTTTGCTACGTGAATTTGACTTGAAAGCCAAAGGTGTGAATGCCGATGGGGTAGAGGAGGGAGAGTTGTTGAAAGAATTGATATATAAAATTTTACACTAAAAGTTTTATGGTTTTTACAACGATATGATTTTTTATTTTGTTCTTTGCCATAAATTAAAAATTATATGAAATCCTTATCTGTTTTACTTCTATTGACGCTATTTGTTAACACAGCTTGTAAAGAAAATGAACCAACTTTTCTTCAAACATCTACCTGTATTGACGCAAAAGTCAACGCTATGCGTACTAAAAATGTCGCAAATACCAGTGTGAAACGATATAGGAAAGATAAAGAATATTATTTTCTGTTTGACGATGGGTCTGCATTTGATGCACCAAAATATATGCTGAATATTTCTTGTGATACTGTTTGCAAATGGTGTCGCTGTTCTTCAAACCCAGCTTGTCAAGTCGAATTTGATTTAAGTGATACAACGGCAGTTTTTATTTGGCACTATTGACCCCCTCAGTATAAAAACAAAAATGACGATGTGATGTGCCCTCACACCGTCATTTTTGTTTAAAAATTCACAACATTTGCAAGCAAACAGGGGTAAAAACAGGACTTTTTGCGCCCGTTGCTGTCAACTTTCCTGTCATAGGGTCAATAAAAAAGGCAACCACATTATTAGAATTTTGGTTGGCGACCAACAACAATGAGCCATCAGCCGTAATCATAAAATTGCGCGGTGCTAAACCTTGTGTGGGCGTATGTTCCAATAGAGTCAATTTGCCAGTCGTTTCATTTACTTGATAACTAACAATCGAATTATGTCCTCTGTTTGACCCATAAACAAACTTTCCTTTAGGGTGAACCGCTATTTCTGCCGTTGTATTTTGTCCACTAAAATCGGTGGGTAAAGTAGAAACCGTTTCATTTATGGTACTTTTTTCTCCAAAAGTAACTGAACTTATTGTATTATTTACTTCATTTATGACATATAAAAGATTGGGATTCATCGGGTTAAATGCTAAATGGCGAGGTCCTGCGCCTTTTGGCAAGTCAATAGTCGAATTACTAAGGGGGGCTATTTTTGCATTTTCATCATATTTGTAAACATAAATTTTATCTGCTCCTTTATCACACGACAACAAATATTTGCCATCAGGCGATTGTATAAACTGGTGTGCCCAAGCATGACTCTCGCCGACATGTTGATGTGTTGCCATGGAGTCCGTCAAACCACCATCAGGTTTTACTTTATAACTCACAACATTGCCTGTTGAATAATTCGCTACATAAACACTTTTGCCAGCTTGGTCAGTCGAAACGTGGCAGGGTGCTGCACCATAACTCGATACTTCGTTGATTTTCATTAGTTTACCCCCCTCAGTAATTTTGAATGCAACAACACTTCCAAACGGTTGTTCAGGTTTGCCACCATTTTCAGCGACGGCATATAGGTATTTTTTATCAGGTGAAACAGTTAAAAAAGAAGGATTGGCGATGCCGCCAACTGAATCCACCACGGTCATTATACCTGTAGACATATCCAAACGACAGGTATAAATGCCTGAGGCTTTCCCATCAACAAAGCCTAAATTTTGGGTATATGTACCAACAAAAACGATGGGTTGTTTGCTAACATCTTTTTTGGCTGTGTTTGTACATCCGATGAACAGTAGAAGTAAGAAAAAAACGTTTTTCATTTTGACGATTTGTTTAGTTGAAAAATAAGATGCAAGTTAGACATTTAGGACAAAAAAAAGTATCCCGACTCTTCTTGACAAGAAAAATCGGGATACGAAATATGTTTTAATGTTCTATTGTTTACTTAAAAGGCACAAATTCCACACGCCTGTTTTGACTACGACCTTCTTCGGTGTCATTTGTCGCAACAGGACGAGCTGCTCCGAAGCCTTGGTCTTTCAAACGTTCTGTACTAATACCCTTGGAAATCAAGTAGTTATAACACATTTTTGCACGTGCTTCTGACAATTTGAGATTGATGGCATCATTACCGATTTTGTCCGTATGCCCTTCAATACTGATTTTTAGGTCAGAATTTGCCACCATTGTTGTGGCTATATCATCCAATGCGCCATAAGATTCTGTTGTTAATAATGCGCTTCCTGTTTCAAATTGTACACCTTTCAAGGCAATATCCAATACTTTTTTTATTTCTTCGGATACGACGACGGCTACTCTTTCTTCATTGGCTTTGGCGCGAGCCTCTGCTTCTGCAATAGCCTGAGCGTTGGCTTTAGCGTGTTCGACTTCTTCTAACATAGTTTTTGCTTCTGCCTCTGCTTCCATTTTTGCCCTTTCAGCCGCTTCTTTTTCAGCTTGTAATTTGGCGGCAGCCAATTGACGTTCTTGATAAAGTTGCTCTTTCGACAGTGGCGGCTGCGTATATTTCGTTTTTAATTTTCTTAAATCAACTGAAATACCCAAAGAATGAACCCAACTTTTAGGCATTTCTTTTGTCATACCAAAACGATAGTAATTGGCGATGGTAATCATGGTTTTTGAATTAATTCTAACATTCAAACCGCCTCCAACAGGTGCCCCAAATGCCATACCATCGTCATACAAGTCTGTTCCTAATCCAGCCATAATGAATGGTATAACGCGATAACGACCATTGTCATATCTTGCTTGGAAAGTCACATCCATGCCAAAATTGCCTATTTGCGTCGTTTTCGTTTTTATGGCATTTGTCGCTGTTTCTACTTCGCCACGTGGACCAAGACGTAAAGGCACGTATAAATCTAAAACTTTGTTCAAATGTTGGGTGTAACCTATTTCGGCACCATGAATAATTTTATCCAATTTGATTGAACTGACATCCAATTTGTAGTTATTCAAGCGAAATGATATATCTTGTGCTTGAAGGAAGGAAAAAAATAAAATGAATGTAAGTGTTGAAAGAATGTTTTTAGTCATCGTTTAAAGTTTAAAAGTATGTATATTTATATTTAAAATTAATTATGTGTAGTATGATTTGAATAAATTTTCATTTTGGAAACTTTAAACAATCAATTTTTTGACCAATTTCTTCTAAACCAATATTTTTGTATAAAATCATTTTAAAAACGAAAGGATAACAATGTAATCATTACTTTTTTCTCTTTTCTCCGTGGCTTTTTTTTCAATAAGTAATGCCCAAAATCCTTTTATCGGAACATTTACGGGTGTAATAAATGGAGATAATATTACATTAGTATTGCAATCACCATCTAATAGTATGCTTATTGGAAAAATGCAAGACAGCCACCAAGTTTATGAAGTAAATGGCACATTGAGTGGTTCAAAAATGGTTGGTACAGCCGTTGAAAAAACCATGGGTCCATGTCAAATGCGGGTAGTTCAACAACTGTCAGTGGTGGGAATTATTATGGCAGTTCTTCCGATAAAGGACAAAATGCACCTTTACCAAATGTGCGTTGGTACGTTCAAAATCAACATATTTTTATCATAGGAACTGAAAATGGACAAACTCAAACAGCAGATTTAGGCAAATATTACATAGAAAACGGTGCGATGTTGATTACTGGAAATAATGGTAAAAAGTTATTGTTACAAAAAAGACAATGATAAAATAACCTATTCTATTTTTATTGAATACAAAGCCAAAGAGGGCACATAGTCATGTAATTGATTGATAATCAAAAGACTATGTGCCCTCTTTGGCTTTGTGTTCAATCGAATAATTATTTTTTATCCTGCTTAGCAAACACCTTTTTCAGAAGGTCGCTTGTTCGCAAATTGACATTTGAACGTATGCCTTCTTCCTTTTTTTGAACCAAACTGAACATACCCGCCAAAGCTGTTTTGGTCACATGGTCGTCGAGTTCGGTATTTGTTTTGGTCACAAATGGTAATTTATTATAAGCCATAGTCGCTTCCCGCCAATAGGTTCGCGCATTCACTTTATCCAAAGATGCTTGAATTATCGGTTTAAATTCAGCAACCAAAGCATCTGTCGTTGTTTTTTCCAAATAACGCGTCGCGGCATCAGGATTACCTGTCAAAATGCTCATCGCATCTTGGAAACTCATTTTTTTAATAGCTGCAAGGAAAATCGGCTTCGCTTTTTGAGCGGCATCTTCAGCTGCACGATTCATCCGTTCGGTCAAATCGGCTTCAATATTGCTAAAACCAGGAACGACTTTTAGCTTACTGACGACCTTTTGTGCTTCTTGCGGCATCAAAATTTTATACGGACTCAAGAAATAGCCATCTTTTGCAGATAGAAAATCGGTGGCTTCACTCAGACCGATGTTCAAGGCTTCTTTCAATCCCTTGCCCACTTCATCTTGCGAGAGCGGATTGCCACCTTTGAGCGAATTATTAACTTTTTCTTCTGCTTTTTTCAAAATATTGCCAAATTGGGCAAATGTACATTGTACAGAAAGCAAAGACGCAAAGAGTAGAATTGATTTCTTCATTGTGTGTCATAATTTTTTTTGACAGTGAAATTAATGACTTTTAAACGTTCAAAAAGACAATTTTAATGTAAGAAAGGTCTTTGTTTAAGTTTTTTTTAACCATAAATCAAATAAATTTTAGAGCAAAATAGAAACGCAAATACCTTTAATACTTAAATAATCTTACATTCCTTATGTGATTCAAATACAAGTTATTTTTTACCATTTAAGGCATATAAGGAATGTAAGGGCATTTAAGTATTTTGATTTATAGTTAAAAATATTAATATGGGTCAACATCCACCAAAACCCGCACATTTGAGTACCCCTCAGTATGATTGAGCAAATAAGTCGCTTCTTGAATAATTTGTTTAGCCGTTGCCAATTTCGCAACATCACGCTCCATTTTTATCAAATAATTCAAAATATAGTAAGTATTGACCCGTTCAACAAGCGGAATCGCAGGTCCTTGAACCCTATCGCCGAGCCTTTCCTTCAGTATTTTTGTAAAAATCCTTGATGCATCGCGCAAAACCTCAGGCTTTTTATGCTTCAAATTAATGCCAATTAGTCTATAATATGGTGGATAAATGAAGTTTTTACGTTCCAAAATCTCTCTTTTGAAAAAACTAAGATAGTCGTTGTTTTGCACATCTTTCAAAACCAAATTCTTCGTGTCAAAGGCTTGAATAATCACTTTGCCACGTTTGTTTTTCCGTCCTGCCCGACCACTCACTTGCAATAGCAACTGAAATGCCCTTTCAGAAGCTCTAAAATCAGGAAATTTCAACAAATTATCGGCAGACAAAACGCCTACTAAACCCACATTTTCAAAGTCTAAACCTTTTGTTACCATTTGCGTACCTACTAAAATATCAATTTTTCGGTCTTCAAATTCATTTATGATTCTGGAATGCGCTGTTTTTGACCGTGCCGTGTCCCAGTCCAAACGTCCAATTTTGGCATCGGGCAAATGTATTTTCAATTCATCTTCAATCCTTTCCGTTCCAAAACCTTTGATAACCAATGTGAGAGCACCACAAGCAGGACAGTCTTTTGGCAACTTAATGGTATAACCGCAATAATGACAATTGAGTGTATTTTGAAATTTATGATAGGTCAAAGTGACATCGCAATTCTTACATTCACTTGTCCAACCACACGTCGAACAAGCCATTGTAGGCGCATAACCGCGACGATTTTGAAATAAAATGACTTGTTCACCACGTCCCAAAGCCGCTTTCAGTTCTTCAACAAGGCGGCTTGTGAAATTACCCACCATTGTTTTGTTTTTCAACTCGGCGCGACTGTCAACGATTTCAATTTCAGGCATTTGCAAACCGCCGAAGCGTTCCGTCATTTCCACAAGCCCATATTTCTGTTGCAACGCATTATAATACGTCTCTACTGAGGGGGTCGCAGTGCCGAGCAAAACCTTAGCTTTGGAAAGTGATGCCAGAAAAATAGACGCATCGCGCGCATTGTAACGCGGCGCGGGGTCTTGCTGCTTGTAACTACCGTCGTGTTCCTCGTCAACAATTACAAGTTTTAAATTTTTAAAAGGCAGAAAAAGACTTGACCGCACACCCAAAATAATCGGCTTACCCGCCAACGTTTGTTGCCACAATTCGACCCGTTCGTTGCTGTTCAGTTTAGAGTGATAAACAGCGATTTTTTCGCCAAAAATCTTTTGCAATCGAAAAATAATCTGCGTTGTCAAAGCGATTTCAGGAATTAAGTACAGCACTTGCCCCCCCCTCAGTATTTCCGCTTCGATGAGTTCGGTATAAACCCGCGTCTTGCCGCTGCCTGTAACGCCATGCAGTAAAGCCACGGTTTTAGTGTCAAAACACTGTTTTATCTCGTAAATTGCTTTGGTTTGTTGGTCACTCATTTCCGTTGTCGAAATAAGGTCATCTTCATACCCTCCAATTCGACTGATTTCTTGTTCATATATGTCAAAAATGCCTTTCTTTTCAATCGCTTTTAAAACAGATATATCAATATTCGCCTTTGTGCATATTTCAGATGTGCGAATCACCTTCTCCTGCCTTGAAATTTGAGCAAAAGCCAAAAGCGCATTGGTTTGTTTTTCAGAATTTTTGACGGCATCAAAAGCCGCAGACCATGTAGCCAAATCGCTTCGATAAGGCTCTCTCATACGGACGCATGAGACGAGTTTGGGCTTAAAACGGTATTGCAATTCCTCTTTTATATCCAAAATATCAAGCAATAGCAAGCGATTGATGATGGGATACACCGTTTTTTGACCCACAATTTTTTGAATTTGGTCAATCGTTAATTCACTTTGAATGGTCAAAGCCTCTGCAATCAAATATTCATTTTCGTCTAAAGCACTAAAATTTTGGTCATGGTTTGGGTTCAAAACGATGCGGGTTTCAGACGATAATTTCATATTGGTAGGCAAAGCGGCATTCATCACTTCGCCTAAAGTACAGCCATAATACGAAGCCATCCATTGCCAAAAATCCAATTGAGACGTTGAGATAATCGGTTCTGTATCAATGACTTGCAAAATTGGTTTAGTTTTATGGTCAGGCTTTTTATCCGTTACGCCAATGACGACAGCCGCGTACAAATCACGCCCAGCACCAAATTGCACTTCGACACGAATCCCAAATTTGACCTGTTCCAACAATTCATCAGGAATGTGAAAAGTATAAGGCTTCGGCGTAGCAAACGGCAAAATGACTTGAGCAAAATGCGTCGCTTCCTCGGTTTTGAATAATTCTAAATCGTCGTTGATGTCCACTTTTTACCCCCTCAGTATTTTTGGTGATTTTAAATATTTTGTTGCAAAATAAACCATTTGTGTCAAATTATTTACTGTTTTTTCAAAACAAAAATATTACTCACCTTCCGTTCGCCTTCATGGTCAAAAAGTTTATTATCGCAAGGCATATTTACAACACCGTGAGCGGGTTGCTCTGAAATATACATCGTTGTTGAACCGCCGCCATCTAAATTGACAGCATCACGACAACCCAATGTCTTCATCAAAAAAGCCAATTCATGCAGGTTCAAACCTTGTGCTTGCGCCGTTCTTCCGTCCGCTGTCAATAAAATGAGGTCGTTTTTAGCGGTCACACAAGCACACGTACGCGGATGACGATTGTCATTAAAAGCAATTTTACTGAGGGGTACGCTGTCGCCTTGCCACAATAAAAGAGGACCTGTCACGAGCACATTCGCTTCAGATTGTTTTTCTGCCCATTTCGTATCCAGCGAATCTGTTTGTCGGACAATACTCACCTTATTATTATGTATGGTTATACCTGATTTTTGATGAAAAGTCAAACGACCTTTTGTATCGAGTTGACTTGTATCGAAAACGTGTTCATTTATTTTTATGAAATCAACCGCACCGCCTTTTTTTACATCAAAAAAAGAACCGTTGACTGCCGCCGTCGCGTATGATTGCATGGCTAAATCGGATGTTTGCACCAACGAATCTCCTCCAGAAATGAGCTCAAACTGCCAGTTTCGACGATTGTTTTTTATTTTTAAATAATTAATATTTTGATTGGATTGGAACAGTTGTTTATCTGAAAAATGGTAATGATGCCACATTAAGCCTTTTTTTACCTTAAAAATGGTCCATTTAGTTTCTGTAATAACTTTTTTATCTGTAGCCATTTGAGCCGATATAGGCTTTGAAAAACACAGAAATAGGAAGAAGATTATAAATTTTTTCATCTATTGAAATTTAGAAATAATCGGAAAATAGTTTTGTAAAAAAGTATATCAGAAGTTAGTAATACACCAACGACGGCGGTTTAAACCTCGTCATCGGTTATGAAAAATCATTCATTATGATATTTTTCACCCTTCAAAATCGTGAAAGCCCGATACAATTGCTCTACAAAAAATAAGCGAATCATTTGATGCGAAAAAGTCATTTTAGATAAAGACATTTTATGGTGGGCTCTTGCATAAACAGCATCAGAAAAACCGTATGCGCCGCCAATCTGAAAAATAAGGCGTTTGAGGGCGTTCATTTGCTGATTTTCAATGAATTTTGAAAAATCAATAGAAGTTAAATGTTTGCCATTTTCATCTAAAAGAATAAGCACATCGTCTTTTTGTAATTTATTCAAAATCAACTCACCTTCCTTTATTTTTAAGGCTTCTATACTGAGGGGGGGATTTTTGATGTCAGGCAAGACCACTAAATCAAAATTGACGTAGTGTTTCAACCTTTTTTCATAAATGTCTATGCCTTCATTTAAGTATTTAAAGGCGGTTTTTCCAATGACCCACACTTCGATTTTCATTTCTTTTTGACGCGTTTTAAGGGTAATAAATTCATGGCATTGCGGCTCAAACCTTCTATGTCGGCTTTTGCAAAGCGGCTGCTTTCGTCATAAAAAAGGAAAATAACAGGCGCTTGTTCAATCAAAATAGCGTCCATTTGTTGATAAATAGCATACCGTTTGGCATCATCATTTTCACTCAACGAGGATTCGTACAGTTCATCAAAAGCGGGGTTTTTGAAACGGGTATAGTTGGGCGGCGCAGGATTTTTGGAATAAAAGACCGTATAATAACTCTCCGCATCTGGATAATCGGCGATCCATGAGGCGCGGAAAAAAGGCGCAGTACCTTTGGTCATCATTTCGCGCAATGTGGCGGATTCCATAACATCAACGCTTGTTTTTATGCCTAAATCCTCCCATTGTCTTGAAATAAAGGTGCTTAAATCGAGATAATCCTTGTTGGTCATCAATTTAATGGGTGGCAAGTTTTCACCATTTTTGAAACCTGCTTCTGTTAACAAACGGCGTGCTTTATCTGGATTGTAATCATAACCCACAACTTTATTGTTGAAACTCGGCAGACCACGTGGTGTGAAACCATTTGAAGCGGGTTTGCCCATGGAGTTGCGCAAAGTTCTAAGCATTTGTTGACGGTCAAAACCATAATTCAAGGCTTGTCTGACCTTTTGTATACTGAGGGGGGTAGTAGAGGCGGGCAAACTCATGTTAATGCCAAAATATTCCGTATTGAGATATGGCGTTTTGATAAGTTGTAGTTTGCCTAAGTGTTTGGGCTGCATCTCGCCGTCGATGGTCAATAATTCATTCACAACAGAAGACTCGATGCCTGACATAAAATCCAATTTGCCGCGCATCATTTCTAAATAAGCGGTTTTTCTATCGGGCATAAAAGCGACTCGAACGCCGTCGAGATAGGGCAGACGTGTGCCGTTTTCATCAAAATCCCAATAGTTTTCGTTTTTTATCATGAAAAGACCTTGGTTTTCGAGCCATTTTTTGAAACGAAAGGGACCTGTACCAACGGGGTTTTTTCTAAAATCTTTTTGATAATAATCAATCGCTTCTTTGGGTAATATGGAACAATATTGCATGGTCAAAATGCCCAACATGGGACGAAAGGGTTTTGCCAAATTCAAAACAAAAGTGGAATCATTGGGTGCTTCAAATGGCGATTTATCTGCTATCCTGCTTTTAAAAATCCATGACCCTGGAGAATTGACGGATATAGAATCTATGATGCGATTGAGACTATACACGACATCGGTAGCAACCATTTGTCGACCCTTTCCATTCGGGAAACACACATTATCATGGAAAAAGACATTGTTTTTCAAGGAAAAAGTATAGCGTAAGCCGTCGGGAGAAATCGTCCATGACTTTGCTAAAGCGGGAACAATACGTAAAGAGTCGTCAACATCCACCAAACAATCAAAAAGTGTTTGAATTGCCCACATATTCGATTGGTTTCGGGCAAAAGCGGGATCAAGAGAAGTAATTGGGTTTATTTGGTTGTAACGGAAAACGGATTTATGATTTTCGTTGTCGTTGTTATTGCCGCAGGCGGTAAAACTAATTACACCTATTATTATGATAAAACTTTCCAAAAGTTTTAAACTTTTGGAAAGTCTAGCTGCAAACCGATTTAAAGCACCCCTCAGTATTTTCATCATTTTTTCTAAATTTTTGGTGAAAAAACAAAAAACAAAGGATTCGGCAAAATTTTTACCTTAGCAAAAAAAAATGCTTATGAAAAACCTATTGGTACTTGTCTTATTATTTTGTCAAAATCTTGCGGCACAACAAACCACTTATCTCAAAGCAGACAGACTCTTTGATGGCGAAAATGCTCATGATAAATGGGGTGTTATCGTCAAAAATCAAAAAATTGAAGCCGTTGGTAGTCAAAAAGACCTTGAACGTAATTTGTCCAAAGAAACGAAAACGATTGATTTTGGCGATGCGACTTTGTTGCCAGGATTGATTGAAGGACATTCACATTTATTGTTACATCCTTATAATGAGACGAATTGGGACGATCAAGTGCTGAAAGAACCACGTGCGTTGCGTGTGGCGAGGGCGACTGTTCATGCAGAAAAGACCTTGATGGCGGGTTTTACAACTGTTAGAGACTTGGGTACTGAGGGGGCAGATTATGATGATGTAGGCTTGAAACAAGCCATAAATACGGGTATCATCAAAGGTCCTCGTATGATTGTGGCGACTCGAGCCTTGATTGCAACGGGCAGTTATGCACCTAAAGGTTTTAGCCCCGATATTGAAGTGCCACAAGGTGCACAAGAAGCCGACGGTCATGACGATTTGATAAAAGCAGTGCGCACTCAAATTGGAAAAGGTGCGGACGTGATAAAAATTTATGCAGATTACCGTTGGGGAAATTTTGGTGAATCCAGACCGACTTATACTTTGGATGAAATAAAATTAATTGTCGAAACAGCGGCTTCAAGTGGTCGTGCAGTAGTTGCTCATGCTGGAACGGCGGAAGGTATGCGTCGAGCAATTGAAGGCGGTGTTGAAACAATAGAACATGGCGATGCTGGAACGCCAGAGGTGTTTCGATTAATGGCTTCAAAGAATGTTTGTCTATGTCCGACTTTGGCTGCTGGAGATGCTGTTAGCCAGTACCGCGGTTGGCTGAAAGGAAAAGACCCTGAACCTGAACGTATACAAAAGAAGCGGGCGACATTCAAAGACGCATTGAATGCGAAGGTCAAAATCTGTATGGGCGGTGATGTCGGTGTTTTTCCGCATGGCGACAATGCGCGAGAAATGGAAATGATGGTGGATTATGGGATGACAACGCTTGAAACGCTGCGTTCTGCGACTTCAATAAATGCTGATGTCTTTCATTATGGCGATAAACTGGGTCGTTTGAAAGTTGGCTTATGGGCAGATATTATAGTTGTCAAAGGCAATCCGTTGGTTACAATGAGCGATATTAGACAAGTGAGGTTTGTTATGAAAGACGGTGTTATCTTTAAATCTGATAACTAAATTTACGTAAGCAGCATACTAATGGCTCTGTTTTAAAACCTATTTTCAATAGGTAAACTGAGTAGAATATGTATCTTTACAAGGTATTTAACCTAACCAATTATCAATATTTCACCTTTATTTATGAATCAAATTATTAATTATCAACTTTATGAAAATAGTAACACTTGACGAATTTATCATTCGTCGCCAACATGATTTTGGGTACGCCACAGGTGAACTCACAGCTTTATTGAGAGACATCGGTGTCGCTGCAAAAATTGTTAACCGCGAAGTGAACAAAGCAGGTTTGGTTAATATCTTGGGTATGGATGGCTCCCAAAATTCATCTGGAGACACGGTTCAGAAACTCGATATGTATGCCAATGAAAAGCTTATCGAATGTTTGAGCAATTCGGGCGAATGTGCCGCCATTGCTTCCGAAGAATTGGAAGAATTTGTGGAAGTGCCAGCAGTGGAAGGCAGAAGCCCTAAATACACCGTCGTTTTTGACCCTTTAGATGGTTCATCAAATATTGATGTCAATGTCTCCGTCGGAACGATTTTCGGTATTTTTAGGCGTAAAAGTGACCCTTCAGGACCCGTAGAATTAGAAGATTTTTTGCAAACAGGCAATGAATTAGTAGCAGCGGGTTATGTTTTATATGGCACTTCGACTATTTTAGTTTATACCACCGGCAACGGCGTAAATGGTTTTACACTCGACCCTTCCATTGGCGAATTTTGTTTGAGCCATCGAGATATCAAAATTCCACCAAGTGGTCAATTTTATTCAGTTAATCAAGGCTATTACCTCAAATTTGATGTCGAAATGAGACGTTATATTGACCACTGTTCAGATATGAATTATGGGTTAAGGTATATTGGTTCGATGGTTTCTGATATTCATCGCATTTTATTCCAAGGTGGTATTTTCTTGTATCCGAATACACGTAAATATCCTAAAGGCAAATTGCGCTTATTGTACGAATGTGCCCCTTTGAGTTTTGTCGTTGAGCAAGCAGGTGGAAAAGCCATAACCTTAGGCAGAAATCGCGTTATGGATTTGAAACCTAAGGGATTGCATCAAAATGTGACGATTGCCATCGGTTCTCCTGATATGGTTGTCGAAATGGAAGAGTTCTTGGAACGTTATGCCGTAAAATTGATATGATTTTTAATGAACAATCAGTCTTCTAAAACTTGCGCCGAGTAGTTCTACTTGGCGCAAGCTGTTTTTACAAACGGTCATACAATATTCAACCTCATATTAACCGTTATTTCTTCAAGTTTCATACCTTTGTACTTCAAATTCCCTTATTTAATACCTTTTACACATGAAAAAGAGGAACATACCCCTCAGTATAAATTGGCGAAAATTACGAAATAGCTCAATTAATTTAGGTGAGCAGACAAGTTTCCAGCAGGTGTTATTGGCTCTTATGCTTTGTTTTTTGGGTGTAATTGTCCATTCTTGTGGTAAAAATGAGACAGAAGTATTGACAGATTTGGCAAAAGATTACTACCCATTGCGAATCGGAAAAACGCTCATTTACGATATTGATACGATAATTTACGACCCACAACCGGGTAATTCAGTGCAAATCGATACCTACCGTTGGCAGATTAAAGAAGTCTTTGTTGACACTTTTAAAGACATTACGGGACTCTTGACTTATAAAATAGAAAGGAGTCAACGTCGCTGGGGCAGTACTGCCAATTATGAAGTAAATAAAATCTTTACAGCGGCTTTGTCCAATAATGAGGCTTTGAGAACGGAGAATAATTTAAAGTTTATTAAGTTCCCACGCTTTTTTGGCGACAACACGACATGGGATGGCAATGTTTATTGCGACCCATCGCTTATCATTGAAGTGGCAGGTGAGCGCATCGGGTTTTTTTCCAAAATATGGCATTACGAAGTGTTGAGTTATGGCAAATCGGAAAAAATTGGTACAAAAGACTTTGCCGATCTTTTGACAGTTAGAGCGCAAAGTGATACACGTATATTGACAGAAAAACGTTATAATTTAGAAAAATATGCTAAGGGAATAGGCTTGGTTTACAAAGAACAACACATCTTGGATACCCAAAAATTGGATGCAACTGTAGCTTGGGAAAAGAAAGCAGAACGCGGTTATATCGTTAAACAGACAATAGTGAGCTTTCAATGACTTTTTGTTACATGAATTAAAATACAAAAAATATTAAAATCATGAATCCGAAGCTATTAACCTTTCTTTTGAATGTCGTATTTACCGTAGTATGCGAATCGCAAATCGTACCTGTACCTCAAATACCCCAAGCATCAAGTATGCAACCTAATGTGCAGATTGGTATGAATCCACAGAGGTTTTCCTCCCCCACGCCGACTTCGCCGTATTTCTTCAATAATCAAGTTCAACAGCAGAATAATGCGATTATCCAAGCGGATATGATGCAATATGAACAACGGCAACAACAAGCAAAAGGCATCATTGACGAAGCAACACGGGAATTTCAAACTGTTTCTTATGAGTTTCCCGACAATAGCCATTTTCATACAACAAAGTATTTCAGAGAAAGCCTTGCAGAAATTACAGAAATGCTTGAAGGTAAAAAAGAGATGAGTTTAAAAAGAGCTGTCTTTTTGACTGAAAACGCTTATCTCGAAAACTCTCGTAATTATGACTGGTTTTGTAGCGATTTGAATACAAACGTGGATTTGATTCAATCTTTTATGAAAAAAGAAAGATTGCCTATTGACGATGATATTTCTAAAAAGTATATGCTACAAAGATTTTTAGCCGATACTTTGACAATAAAGGATGACAAAGGCAATCATCAATTGACACATTTACCGTTTAAATATGATTTTGACGACCCATTTGGCAAAAAAGATTGGTCAAAAATGTTTGTAACAAAACTTTTATCCGATAAAACGGGTCAATGTCATTCAATGCCGCTTTTGTATTTGATATTAGCAGATGAATTGAAGATTAAGGCGTGGATGTCCTATTCACCCCAACATAGTTATATAAAGGTGCAAGGCGACAAAGAAATATGGTATAGTTACGAAACCACAAACGGTAATTATTCAACTGATTCATGGGTTCAAAGTTCGGGACTTATCAAATCCGAAGCTTTAAAAAGTGGGATTTACATGGACACTTTGAGCAGAAAAGAAACAATTGCAGCAACTTTGGCAGATTTGGCAAAAGGTTATGCTATAAAATTCGGTTTTGATAAATTTGTATTGGACTGCGTAAACAAAGCATTGGAATATCACCCTAACAATGTTTATGCCTTACAAATTAAAGCGGATTACTACACCTTATTATTTAAGCACGTATGGCAACAATTGAATAAACCGCCCAAAGAACAAATACATCTATATCCAAAAGCAAACGATATTTTACAAAAAATGTACGCCAATTATGAGCAATTAGAGCGAATAGGCTTTGAAACAATGTCCGAAGAAGCCTATAAATCGTGGATTAAATCTTTTGAAACCGAAATGGGCAAACAGCCTGTTAAAATTATAAGACCGTAAAAATAGTTTTAAAAACATTAAAAAACAGTTAGACAATGAAAAAGACAGTTCTTTTTATGACATTTTTCGCTCTCCTACTGAGGGGGGTAACAACGGCACAAAATCCGTATGAAAGTATCGGAAAGAAAGCCAAAGTAATGACATTGAGCAATGGCAAGTATCAAGAAATTTTCACCAATGATACTATTGTTCCGATTGGTTCAGTTATGTACAACAGGGTAACAGGCGATATTGTCGCTTTTTTGACAAGAGATACGATGTACGCTGAGTACAATCTTGAACCCGAAGTTGTTAGTCGTTGGTTGTCACCTGACCCGTTGGGTGCTAAATATCCGCAAAACTCGCCTTACATCTATGTAAATAATAACCCTGTTATTTTCATTGACCCTGATGGTAGAGATGCTATTATAACAATAAATGGAAGTACAATAACAGTAAATGTCAATGTTGTCCTTTATGGTAAGGGTGCAACACAAGATGTTGCAAATACATATCAAAATGGAATTAATCAAGCTTGGTCTAAACAAACTGATGGTTCAAATTGGACATATAAAGATAATGAAACAGGTCAAGTATTTAATGTTGAGTTCAATGTTAATGTATCATTATATGAAGGTAAAGAAAAAAATGAACCATTTATTGTTAGTGGCAAATGGGACCCAAATAGTAGGGAGAATTTCATTGAAGTCTCTGATGAAATTTCTCGCTCAAATGTTGCTGGTGGTGATGAAGGAGAATGGAGAACAAAAGGTAGAAATGGTGCCGATTTGAAAGATGATAACCCAGCAGGGCATGAATTTGGTCACTTAGTTGGACTGAAAGACAGATATGATACTAAAACTGGTGAACAGAATAAAGGTTGGGAGGATAATATTATGGCTGTGTCACATGGTAAAGTTGAGCAAAAAAACGTAAATAGCGTAGTCGGAGATTCTGTAAGCGCATATAACAAAGCAATAAAAAATGGTCAAGACAAGTCAAAAGAATTTAAAAATGAAATCAATATTACATTTCCTTCTAAGTAGAAAAATCAGTTTTTTTCTCTTTTCTAACATTGTTTTTTTTGCTTTATTTAAATATTTACAACCTTTATGTGAGCCGTGTTTAACAGTAAAGGATTGTCCACTTTGTATATCAAAGTTACAATATCAGCTTTTGTATTTTGTATTGATTTACAATGTATTATTTTTTTGTTTTGTACTTTATTCAAAAATAAATAATGAGAAATGATGAGAATACTATGCATTATTGTGTGCATTAGCATTTCAACAATTGCTAATGCACAGCTTACCTTATGATGAGACTTTTAGCAAGTTACAAATGTATTTTAACTTCAAAAATAGTCTTACTTTCAAAGAATCTGTATTTTTAGTAGAGCAAGCATTTGACAATAAATTACAATATGCTGATTTTCAAAGGAACATAGATGATATAAAAAAACTTGTTTTGCGGCATGAAGCATCAATGAATCTACTTTATGAAAAGAAAGACAAAGCAACAATAAAAAAATATGCGTCTATTTTTAAAGTAATGACAGATACTACAAGATTGATGTCAAAAAATATAGTTAGGGAATATATACCATTCCGTTACGATTTTGATGATTTTTTTGGAGAAAAAAATTGGGAAAAGATGTTTGTAACAAAATTATTGGCAACAAAAAAAGGTAATTGTCATTCGATGCCTTATTTGTACAAAATACTTTGTGAGGAATTAAACGTACCTTGTTATTTGGCTATTGCACCGAATCATATTTACATCAAACATCGTTCTGAAAAGGCAGGAATGTATAATACAGAATTAACGTCTGCCTCATTTCCAATAGATGCTTGGTTAATGGCTTCGGGTTATATTACGCTTGAAGCCAT
>JAYTUQ010000269.1:0-1493 GCA_043744455.1 Saprospiraceae bacterium
GATAAATCAACCGAAAAAATCGTAAAAACAGTCCGCGCTACGAATGCGGCAGTAGTTGGTCCGATTCCGCTGCCCACCGAGAAACAAATCTATACTGTCCTGCGGTCTCCGCACGTCAATAAGAAAGCTCGGGAGCAGTTCCAACTTCGCACGCACAAGCGGCTCATCGAAATCTACTCACCTAATGCAAAGACGGTGGACGCATTGTCGAAACTGGAATTGCCCAGCGGCGTAGATATCCAAGTAAAATTAATGTAATCCTAATGAGGATTTACATGAATGGATTGAGTACTTATTGACGAACCTATTTCATCAACAATACTTTAAGACATTTTTAGTGGCTTCACTGAACAAGTCGTTATTAATGGATAATTGATAATGTATAACAGAAAATGAGTTAACTCGTTTTTTTTAATATTTATCTTAATCTATTACATACGATACTCTTCAGGTTTTGCCGAAAACGAGGGAGAATCATTTTAGTTGATTAACGTTTTATTTCTTATGGCTTTATTCAAGAATATACCATATATAATAACGTGTAAAATCAAAATTGACCCCCTCAGTATCAAGCCCATTTTCAAATAGAAAATGAAGGAAAATATAATTAGGCTCGCTTTATTATGCACTTTCCATTTTCCATTACAAAATTGAAAAGATACACGGTAATACTTCTCAGTTTAGGTGCCTATCTAAATTTTCTTAAAATTTAAAATATTTCAACAGTGAACGGTTTAATTGGCAAGAAGGTCGGTATGACCTCAGTCTTCGATGAGAAAGGCAATGCCGTAGGCGTTACAGTTGTAGAGTTGGGACCAAATGTCGTAACACAGGTCAAAACTGTGGAAAGCGATGGTTACAACGCCATGCAATTGGCTTTCGGTGAAGCGAAAGTGAAAAAAACATCTAAAGCATTATTAGGTCACTTCACGGCAGCTGGTATTGATGGAGCGAAAAGCCAAGTGGCTGAATTCCGCGATATGGCTATCGGAAAAACGAAAGGCGACACGATTAGTGTTACTGATATTTTCGCAGAAGGTGATAAAGTGCAAGCAATGGGCACTTCAAAAGGTAAAGGTTTTCAAGGCGTTATGCGTCGTCACGGCTTCGGCGGTGTCGGTCAAGCGACCCACGGTCAGCACAATCGTCTTCGTGCACCGGGTTCAATTGGTGCATCATCTTTTCCTTCCAAAGTATTCAAAGGTATGCGCATGTCAGGGCGTATGGGTAACGATACAAAGACGATTAAAGGTCTTAAAGTTGTTAAAATTTTCCCAGAGCAAAACCTGATGCTCGTAAAAGGACCGCTTCCGGGTCATAATGGTGCGTATGTCATTATTGAAAAATAGCTTTAGTCGTTAGTCGTCAGACATCAGTTGTCAGATTTAGCTGATTCATACTGAGGGGTTGCGGCAAAATAATTTTGAAAAATGAAAGTCGAAGTTAAAAATATAAAAGGCGAAAGCACAGGCAGAAGCGTAGAATTGCCAGCA
>JAYTUQ010000270.1:0-5711 GCA_043744455.1 Saprospiraceae bacterium
GAAATTGAAGTCGTTTTTATTTTTTTGAAAAAAAATAAAAACGACTTCAATTTCTGTTTACTATACCTGTGCAATTTCTTAAAGTAGCCTTTCTACGTCTTTTTACGTTTAGTAAACTTTTGAAAGTTTACTAAACGTGATGTGTAATTTACGTTTGGCTCACACGTTTAAAAGATGCATCAATTTTTTTGCAAAATTACGCTTTTGCGGTACAAACTCATTCATTCCACCTTTTAAAACCCAATTCATTACAATGAAAGCCTTGAAACTTCTTTTTTTGCTCCCCCTCAGTATATTGAGTATTTCGATGTCGGCACAGATTGCTGATTTGATGCGGCATAAGGATATTACATGGATTGCGGAGACTTATACTGACTTTGTGTTTGATGAAGATGAAGAGAAAAAGTTAGGTGAAAATGTCCCTAATTCTGTAATGGTTTTGAAGTTTTTAAATAAAAAACAAGAAGATATTGACGAAAGAACGGTTATTAATGAATGGTTATCTGAAGCTGTGGAAAATGGTCGGCTCACTATTTATGAAGATGATAATTGTACGAAGCCTTGTACCATGCACGCTGTTTTAGGTGCCGATACTTTGATAGTTATTGACCCAAATACTTATGTGGAACGTATGATTGTTCAGGAAAGGAATATTAGGAACTATAATGTTTCTCTTTTTAGAGCCAAGCAAATTGTGTTTTATGATGCTAAAAAAGCCCAATTTGGTATAAGAACCATTGCTATTGCACCCATTTACATCTATAGATACTACGAAGGAGAAAATATAGTCGGTGAAAAACGTGTACCTTTACTGTGGTTCAAAGCAAAAGATATAACAAAACCACGGCGTTTAACAAGTCGAAACATTACTTGGGCAAAACAACTAAATTTTAGGAACGGCATCGCTTTAGACTCTGTGAAAGTGTTGAAAATAAGTCATGAACATAAGCCTATACAGGATTTGTTAAAAGTCTTTGAAACAAAACCGCATATTCCTTTTTATAAAATGGAAACCCCAACTCTTTTAAGAAAGATAGATTTTTTAGAAAGACAAAAAGCCTTTACAAGCGCAGATACCATTCAAACTGTTGACGCTGTAACAAATGAAGTAAAGTTCAAAGTCGTTTATGAAAGGATTCAAGATAAGGATTTAACCCACTTGAAATTTATTCAAAATTGGTATTGGGACGATATGAAAAAGCGTTTTGAAATTTATTTAATAGCTACAGCACCACTTCGAGATGTTTGGAACGAGGGAGATGGTAGCTTGATGTATCGTCTTCCACTTTTTTACAGAAAAACCAATAAATAATCCCTCAGTCATGCTTTCAGCTTGATGGAGCGTTCGCACCATATTTTCATTTAAATTTTAAACAAAAACAATATGTGGACTGAAAAAAATAACGCTTTACGCCGCGTTTTTAAATTTAAGAACTTCACCCAAGCCTTTGCGTTTATGACCGAAGTGGCATTTGCAGCCGAAAAACAAAACCATCATCCGAATTGGTCAAATGTGTACAATACGGTTGAAATTCAACTGAATACACATGATAAAGGTGATATTGTTACAGACAAAGACCATGCTTTGGCGGTGGCGATTGATGCAGTTTTTGAGCATTATGCTTAATGAACATACGGTGGCAGTAAAAAGAAATGCGCCAAACTTGTAACAAGTTTGGCGCATTGTGCTTTTAGAAGAGCAATTTTTGGTATTTTTATTTGAAACATGGGGCATTTACTGACTTCATCCTTTGCCCTTGTTTTCTTGTTCAGAGTCTATATTACTGGACTCAACTTCGACAACATTTTCTATATCCCCCTCAGTATTAGTGGTTTCCGAAACCTTATTTTCTAAGTCTGTTGTGTCGTCTCCTTTTGGTTGAGGTTTGTCATCACTAAAATAATGCCTTTGGAACAGCAAAATGCTGGCAACGCCAATTGAAATCGCAGAATCGGCGATATTGAAGACTGGTTGAAAGAATTTGACATCGCCCAATTCGGTTTTCCAAACGGGGAAAAAGAGCATATCCACCACTTTGCCATGTAAGAAAGTGCCATAACCTGTTCCAAACGCCACCAATCTGGCAGGTCCTTCGCCACAATGGAATGTTGATTCATTGAAAATCAAACCATAAAAAGCAGAATCAATGATATTGCCAACAGCGCCCGCTAAAATCAGCGAAAACCCGATGAGTAAACCATAACTCGCATCACGGCGCACAAGTCGAGTGACATAGTAGCCTAAAAAACCAATCGCAACGATACGGAAAAGACTCAATGCTAATTTTCCATACTCTCCACCAAATTTCCATCCGAACGCCATGCCAGGGTTTTCAACAAAATTGAGTCTTGCCCATTCAGAAGCACCAAAAAGAGGACGTTCTTCGCCGTAACAGAAGTGTGTTTTGACCCAAATCTTTAAAGCTTGGTCAACAATAAGAACAAATAGGACAATGCCTATGACTGTGAGTGACTTTTTCAATGTGTATAATTTTGTTATCTATATAAATGTGAACTCAAAACCGCTAATATTTATGCCAACGTAGTGATTTTACGAATAATGAATTAATGGATATTGAATTTTTCGCAAAGCTACAACGAAAATCGAAAACACCAACGTTGCGTTCTGTCTTTTCAACGGAACACAAAAAATCCGTAAGTTTTTGACAAAAAACTTACGGAGTCTCGTTTTTATACTCGAAAAAGGTTATTTGAACCCATCTAAATCTTCACCTATCAAAATTTTGATAACCGATAGAGATAAAGCTGTTCCTGCATCCCCTTGAATGCCTTTTGTGGCATATTCATCTTCAAGATGAGCGAGCGTGCGATAGTAAACCGTTTTGAAAGCGGTATAAACTTGGTCGTTGTATTGACCTTGTGCTGACCATAATTCCAACTTTTTTAAAAGGTTTATATGCCAACTCATAACGGCTGCTGCCTCATTTGCGGAAAGTATTTCGCGGGGCAGATTGTTGAATAAATCAGGTACGATGCCTTTTGAATTATCTTTAATACTCAATTGACGTGCCATCGTACACAAAAGACGACCATCTGCCCAACCGCCAAACCCATTGTATTTTTGCGCCAACTCTTCATAAGTCGCTAAACGGCGATTGACGACAACAGCCCGATTATAAAGCGTTTTGGTTTGAGGTCCTAAAATACCATCAGATACACCGACATAAAGGCCTAATTCTTTCAAAGCATCTTGCAATTTGATAACTGAAAGACGTTTGTTGGAGGTGGGTGAGTAACCATAACTGGACAATGCAGCTCCTTTGGAATTGACAGCTGCCACATCTGTTTGTTGCGCTACAAGACTCTTATCGCCCGTGTCGAAGTCGGTCAAAGGATTCAATTGTACATCTTTGACACTTTTAATAAAAGCATCAGTATATCCTATAGCAATTATTTCTTTTAACTTCACGGAAGCATCGTTTTTATCAGCATATGCACCATGCACTATTCGGACTTGCGCATTATTGGGCATTGTATAAAGTGTACCTGTCTGCAAATGTTTTTGCCAACTGATAGGTTCACCCGCTGTAACCGTCGCAATTTGAATGACATAGACATTTTTACCTGCTGCCAAAGGGCGCGCAGCGATGAAGGCATAGTCAAAACCTTTGGCTTTTATTTTCTCTAAGAAAGGCTGGGCTGCTTGTGCAGAGGCAAAAGCACCCGCAAAAACGAGTCCATCGCGTTTATAAATATAGGTATAAGAGCGAATAGCTTCAAAATCAGCTTGTTTTACTGAGGGGTCAAATGAACCCAACTGAATGGTGTAAAAATTATTAGTTTGGGCATTGAGGCACATAAAGCCCGCCAAAAAAAGAATAGAAAGCATGAATTGTTTCATTGTTCTCACGAAATTAATAACTGTTAAGGAAAATTGTTTAAGAATGATTCGTTTGTATCAAAGGAATAGGATATTTTTAACAGAAGGCAGCATTCCATATTTGTTCACTAAGTCGTTGTTGTTTGATATGATGCTAAACGTTAAAATACTATTTTGTGATATACAAAGATGCAATTTTTTTTCAAAACGTTATGCGTGATAAAGGAATAGACTTTTTTTACAAGAATTATTAATATAATATAAAAATAAATTTATTATTATCGAAATTTGCAACAATTAGCATTTTTTTATAGTATACATTTGTATTTTTAATGTTAAACAAAAATAATTCTCTCATTCTAATTTCTAAAATCATGAAACAATTTTTAAAAGTTCTCACATTCATCATTATCCCTCTTTTGAGCCAGAATTCCCTTCAAGCTCAAGATGTTATACATCGCAAAAATGGTAAAACTATTGAAGCCAATGTGTTAGAAATTAGCGAGGCTGAAGTCAAATACAAGCTCTTCACACAGCCTGACGGTGTCACATTCGTCATGGATGCCAGTTTGATTAAGAAAATTGTGATGGCAAATGGTGCGGTTCATAAATTTGAAGAAGGCGGCTCAATTGACAACAAAGAATACTACGTCGGTCAAAACCGCAGTGCCTATAAAGTCAGCTTTTTGGCTTGGACAATGGGCTATACCAATTTCATTTATGAACGCAATTTGAAACCTGGTGCCAGCGTCGAAGCCAAATTAGGCATTATTGGTTTAGGTAGAAATGAGGATATTTTTACGTCTGGCAATTCAACCACCAAAACAAATCAGCGAGGTATTACACTCGGTTTTGGCTACAAATTTACGCACAAACCGGATTATTATAGCTCTCGCCAACGTTATGCCCATCTTTTGAAAGGCGGTTATATTCGTCCAGAGGTCAATTTTAGTTCTTATGGTGAGAATACTTACCGATACACAAGTGGTTCAAATTATACAACGCAAAGGGTGAAAACAACTGTCGGTAGCTTGATATTGAGTGCGGGCAAACAATGGATTTTTGACAATAAATTTGCTGTTGATTTCTCGTTTGGCATTGGAACTGGCTTTGTTAGCCGTTCAGGTACTTCAAGGACTAACATCATCGATGAATTGGGCTTAGGGGGTATGTATGGTAACACCGTAACACCTAACAATTTAGCGGTGAGTATGGGTTTAAATATCGGTATTTTGGGTAAATAAGTTAAGCGATAATAATAAAAACAATGTGCTTGTATCATTCATTGATACAAGCACATTGTTTTTTACCCCCTCAGTAATTCACAACACAAATAAGTAAGTTTTTATTTTAAAATATAAAATACATTAAAACATTTTGTCGAGTTTTTGATTTTACAGAACTTGCTTGCTCAAAAACAAATTTTAACAAAACAAGTCAAGTAATATTATGGGAAAATACGACAAACTCATTAAAGAAAACCTTTCACATATTGTTATTCCTTTAATAAAAAGATTGGGGATAGACCTAAAAGGTAAACGTTTAGAGTGTTCGCCAAATTGTACTTTATATAGGTAATGAGCCTTTAAAAATGGAGAATTTTATTCAAGAACCCAACTTGTTTTTTAAGTTTGAACTTTATGATATAAGAGAATTTTCATCGTCTTCATTTCTAGAGTCAGATATTCCTGAAGAAGTCCTATTAGCCATTTTAGGGAATTTTGAAGGCGAAACAGCCGAAGTAATCATGGATAAGGTTCTTTTACGTCTTCAAAAACAATAGTCCGTTAAGAACAGAGGGCGTGTGTTGTTAGGATTTGGGTAAAAAAAAGCAAAAAAAAAGGGTAAAATAGATAGCTTTGGACTTCGA
>JAYTUQ010000271.1:0-1483 GCA_043744455.1 Saprospiraceae bacterium
AAACTTAGACCCCAATAGTTTTTTTCTGTCTCATTCTTTATTCAACAATTTTTAAACCATAGTAGTTTTATTCCTAATTTAACAAAGTCAAGTTATTCATTTTAACGTTATTAATCCTCTAACATTGCACTATTCAAGCGAAAATACTAAGGCGGTATCACCGTAAAAATATAGTATTTCAGTCTTCAAAACTGGCTTAAATCAATTGTATAGCTTCAGTAGTCAAGTAACATCAGGACGATACCGTATTGTGTTTTCAAGTGGGCTTAATCGACCTACGAATTGCACGATTATTTTTCTAACACGAATTACACGAATTACACGAATTACACGAATTTTTTTCTACTAATGTGCCGTTTTTGAAACATAATAGTAATTCGTGTAATTCGTGTAATTCGTGTTAGAAAAGCTTTATAAGACTCTGTGTAATCTCTCTTATGTTTGTTAAATCTTAAATCTTCTGTGTATTACCCTAAAAATGACCCCCTCAGTATCCACCAAAAAATGGACAGATTGGGCGATGATTTTCTCTAAAATCGAATTATTTGCCTTTAAACTGGTTCACTCTTTGGTCTTTAATCACGCCTTTCCAATTCATGCCAAAACCAAAATCGTAGCGATTGCCTGTCGCATCTATGTAACAATCCACGTCAAAAGGCACATCTTCCGCTTGTTTTTCAACGGTTTTCATATCTTTTGGCATCTGCATCGGCAAGAGTGCGGAAGGTTCTGATTTGCCAGAAAGTATATCCAAAAGGACTTGATTTTGCACACCAAAGGTGACTAAAATGGCAGCAGCCGATTTTTCTATTTCGCTGAAAACCATTGGATTCGTGATATTGACAGACACAATGACGGGCTTGTTTTTCATCTTTTCCTTGGTTTCAACGACCAATTGAGCATCCGTAAAATTGGCGGCTTTTGTGATTTTATTTTTATAGCTCCTGTTTTTAGAACTTTCCATGGGGTCGCCTCCCGCAATACTCGTTTCACGGGCTTCTGTAGCTTTGTATTCACCATATTGCAAGCTAATAGGTATATAGCCATTGCCACCATTTTTCAAATCTTCTTTATCGTAACCAATCGTAGCCCTCGGATTTTGAATAAAAACGAACGCAAAATCCGCTTCATCTGGATTATCAGTTACATTATAATACTTTTTAACCAAATCCAAACTTACAGGATAATCCGTGGTTGCGGGCGTTTCGATACCTAAGAAATTGCGGCTGGCGGCTACAAAACGTTTTGGTACATAAACCGTTTTTTTAGTCGTAATCGGCAAGACATTGTTTTGATTTTTTAATAAAACAACGGATTTCAATTGCGCTTCATAACCCGCTTTTATGTATTCAGGCTTACCGACAATGGCTTTTGTTGCTTGCGGGTCGAGGTAAGGGTTTTCAAAAACGCCGACGCGGAAAATATTTTTGAGCAAACGCACGGCAGATTGTTCCATACGCGCCCGCATTTTGGCTTCGCCTAA
>JAYTUQ010000272.1:0-5672 GCA_043744455.1 Saprospiraceae bacterium
GCATCTTAGTGATTTTATTTTGCAATTTTGTTGCATTCAAATCTATTGTCCATTTAAAATCTTTACCTCTGATAGGCTCCAAATGTAATTCAACTTCTACACCGCGATTATACATAGAACCGATATTTCTGGTTTCAGTCGATACACCCGTAGACAAAGGCAGAGGCACATCAAAGATAAGATTGGTTGATTTTCTGTTAAAATATTCAACTGTACCTGAAATTCTATCTTTTAACAAACCAAATTCCAAAGCCACATCGTAAGCATTGCTTGTTTCCCATTCGAGTTTTTTATTGCCCAAACTCGACTGTAAAATACCCGCCTCAGTAGCATTGTTCCAACCTAAATTGAACAAAGGCTGCCATGCGTATCTGCTAATACCACCGTCGTTACCCGTTTGACCGAAAGAACTTCTTATTTTCAAGCTACTAATGGCAGAAATAGATTTGATAAAATCTTCTTGGTCTAAACGCCAAGCACCACTGACTGAATAAAAAGTACCCCAACGAGAATCTTTGTAAAATTTACTCGAACCGTCTCTCCGTGCTGATACCGAAACAAAATATTTTTCATTGAAATCATAATTCAAACGTGAAAAATAACCTTCAACACGACGATTGTCTAATATTGAACTTAGGTTAGTCGTTGTCGTAAAATTAATCAACTCAATATTACCTTCCAAGATTTGTTGCGAGCGTGAACCCGTTAAATTATTTTGCTTTTCTTGATAGTTTTCATGCCCAACCAAAACAGAGACATTATGATTCCCAAAAGATTTAGTATAATTCAACAATTGAGACAAGTTATAACTCGTAACATTAACAAATTCACTGGTCGCCCGACCTGCAGGCGCACCGTCACCAATTTCAGGATTTCCGAAAGTGGTGTTATTAATATTCGTTACGTCGACACCTGCATTTGCGGTAAATTTGAAATCTTTAAGAAAAGAAAACTCTGCATAACCACGACCACTCAATACATTGCGACGGAAAAAGTTTTGGTTCAACTGCGTTTCCGCAATGGCATGTCTCCCACCAAATTGTGGTCTTGAAGGTAAACCTAAAGCCGATAAATTGCCATAGTCATACCGACGTTCCCCATTGTCCTTTAATAGAAATTGAGTTGGATTGGCAGGGTCAAACGCATAAACTGGATAAATGGGTCCCATGTTTCTGGAAAAGAAAAATGGATTAACGAAAGTGTTATTGCCTGCTACATCGGCTTGATTAGATTTAGTAATAGTTGCTGATATATTTGCCCCTGTTTTCAACCACGATTTAAGTTGATTGTTGACGTTTAAACGAGCTGTATATCTATCATAATCCGAACGAATCAAAAAACCTTTATCATTCAAATATGAAACTGATAAATAATAATCTGACTTATCGGTACCGCCTGAAAAATTGACATTTAATTCATCTCTATTACCTTGGCGCATAAGTGGTTTTTCCCAATTCAAATCATCGGCACTATAAATAAGTTGCGCACTAGGATTCAATTTACCATCAGTATCTACTAATTGTGCACTCGGTACATTAAAGACATTATAAGCTAATAGTCCACCTATTTTCGCTGAAGCATCCGTATTCGCAGTAGCAAGTGTCAAAGGGTTAGAAGCCCTATAAACCAAACTGTTACGATATGATTCCCACATCACAGGATAATAGTCCTGTGGTCCTACCCTGTCATATTCAGGTAAAGCCCTCGTATTAACACCTTTAGTGTATCTAACATTAATAGAATTTCTGTTTTTTGAACCTTTTTTCGTTGTTATCATAACAACACCATTTGCAGCTCGTGCACCGTAAAGAGCCGTAGAAGCAGCATCTTTAAGTACAGTCATGCTCTCAATGTCATCTGAATTGAGATTAGCTGTACTCGCTGAATAAGGCACACCATCAACCACATAAAGTGGGTCATTTGAAGAAGATATGGAGCCAAAGCCTCTAATCCTGACTTCAGGTGCTGTTCCTGGTTGACCACTACCCGCAGTCGTTTGAATACCCGCTGCAGCTCCAGAAAGTGCTTGAATGATATTCGTAACAGGTCTATCCTTAATATCCTCTGCACTTATTTGTTTTGCTGCACCCGTGAAAGAAGATCTTTTTGCTGAGCCGAAAGTCGTAACAATGTACTCTTCTAAAAGTCTTGTATCTTTCACTAAAATAATTTCGAGAGAAGTCTTTCCTCCCAAAGGAATTGTCTGAGTGAGAAACCCTGTAAAACTTACTTCTAACACGGCTGATTTAGCATCAGCATTTAACTCAAAGTTACCATTCACATCTGTAACAGTGCCTTGAGTCGTCCCTTTTACAAGGACTGAGGCACCGACTAATCCGTCTGGCTCTTCATCGGATTTTATGGTACCTTTTACTACATTTTGCGCCGAGAGGCTAATTCCAAACGCCATAAGTAGTAGAACCAATAGAAAATTTTGTTTTTTCATACAATAATTGATTGATTGATTGATAAATAATATATAATTGTGAGTTTATTATTTTGCATAAATTTTCCTTTATAAATAATACAATTGCTCTCAAAAGGATAATTGACTGGATTAAGTAGTTACATGGCAGAAATAAGAGATATTAGTATGTTACTCGGTTTTCTAAATTGAGTAATATAAAATAATAAATATATTATATATAAAACTTCATACAAAGAATATGTTAATGAGCAAGAGTAGGATAAAGGTTCTAACACGATTTAGATTTAGCTATGTGTAAAAAGTTAGTAAATGTAAGACGAAATCTATTTTCCTTAAAGTTTTGGTAATTTTTTTTTAACTGTTTGTTAACAAACAGATATTATACTTTTTATAAGAAAAAACTATCTTAAATAATTTGTTAACACTAAAATAACATAATGAATATTTTGCAATTACTTTCAAAAAAAAGCAAAAATTCATATTTCGATAGTGTTACTATTATACCATGATAACATATAGTAGTAATTGCATACATTTATAAATCCATATTTCAGATAAAAGTCTAAATAACAACGTCATTTCAAATAGCTTGACGCGTTTGAAATGATGTATTTTTAGATAAAAGAGCAAAAATACTGAGGGGTATGAAAAAGAAATTATGAAATATGATATTTCATTTGCAAGCCTTGAAGGAAATTTCTCAAAATCTGATCTTTGCACTCCCGATATTGGTTTTGATTGGGATTTCGGAAAAAGGCACTAATTTCATGCTTACTTATCGTCATTTCCGACAATTCCAGTATTGGTACAATATCCTCATCTTTTAGATTTAGGGCGATTTTGAGTTTTCTTAAAATGAGGTTATTATTTAGTTTTTTTTCTAATTTGGGCTGTTCGCCTTCTTTTTTACCCCTATTTTCATTGATTAAACCATTCAAAAAAGTGGCTAATTTGATGTCATGTAGGCTCTGGAAATCCGAATCATCATCTTTTTTCAACCAATTGCTGATTTGTTCACGCGTTGCTTCGCTACCGCCTAATTCAAATAGATGCATCATTTTCGAATCATTGAAATCAAAAGTATAACGGATTCGGCGTAATATGTCGTTATTATTCATTTTTTAATTCATTTTGATGTTAAGTAGAATTAAATAAATAGTGGTGTGTATTGAGACTAGTAATAAATTCATTTTCAATAACTTAGATATAATCTCAATTCTGTATACTTACCACTCAATACTTAAAACCTAGCAAAAATAAGAAAACCGCATCAAGACTTTGCTCGATGCGGTTTTATAAAGTATAAAATCTGAGAAAAATTATGCTTCAGCAGCCCCCTCAGTATTTTCAGTTGTTTCAACAGCAGTTGTCGTTATTTTTGCACCACGACTACGACGTGTTTTTTTCTTAGCAGGTGTTGCAGCTTTTGCTTCAAGAACAATGTCGTTGAAGTCGACAAGTTCAATCAAAGCTGTTTCAGCTCCGTCACCTAAACGGAAACCCGTTTTGATGACGCGGCAATAGCCACCTGGACGATTCATTACCTTTGGTCCGATAATCTCGAACAATTCTTTTGTTGTCTTATTATCTTGCAAATAACTAAAAGCAATACGACGTGAATGTGTCGAATTGTCTTTCGATTTTGTGATAAGTGGCTCAATGTGAACACGCAAAGCCTTTGCTTTTGCAAGTGTTGTGCTGATGCGTTTGTGTTCAATCAACGCTTTTGACAAGTTTTTAAGGAGCGCAATGCGGTGTCCTTTTTTACGTCCGAGATTGTTTACTTTATCTCCGTGTCTCATTTTTGAGAATAATTAAACTTTATAACATCGGAGCAGGAATCGTTATGTATAATTAGTTATTGGTTATTCGTCATAACCTCACAAAATTATTTCAAACTTTTCCGCTCATAACGATTATTATAAAGCAGATTAAGAATATGATTAAAATAAAATACTTTCAAAAACATAAAAATACTGAGGGGGTGTCAAAATGACTTTGTCCCCATCAGTATCCTGTATTTTTTCAAAATAAAAAAATTACTCTTCGTCGAGTTTGTACTTCGACAAATCCATGCCGAATGACAATCCTTTGTCTTGCAACAACTCTTCGATTTCGACGAGTGATTTTTTACCGAAATTACGGAATTTCAACAACTCATGTGTGTCATAGCGTACCATTTCACCCAAAGAATTGATTTTTGCAGCCTTTAAACAATTGTAAGCACGCACCGACAAATCGAGGTCTTCGAGTGATGTCTTCAACAACTTACGCATGTGGAGGATGTGCTCATCAACAACGTTTTCTTCGCGGTTTTTCTCATCGTCGAACGTGATGTTCTCATCTGTAATCAACATTAAGTGTTGAATCAAGATGCGTGAAGATTCCTTAACAGCATCTTCTGGATGAATAGTACCATCTGTTTTGACTTCCATAACGAGTTTTTCATAGTCGGTACGTTGACCTACACGGAAAGATTCAATACGGTAAGAAACGTTTTTGATAGGCGTATAGATAGCATCAATCGGAATAACACCAATGGGCGCATCTTTCGGCAAGTTTTCATCAGCAGGAACGTATCCACGACCTTTCGTAATGGTCAATTCCATTTCGAGGGAAACGCTTGGTTCCATGTTGCAGATAACGAGTTGCGGGTTCATAATTTTGAACATATTAGTCGCTTCCTCGATATCACCTGCGGTGAATTTGTCTTGACCGCTGACAGTCAAATAAATTTTTTCTTCGCGTACATCGTCGCCAGAAATGAGTTGTTTCAAACGAACTTGTTTCAAGTTCAAAATGATATCAACGACATCTTCGACCACGCCGCGAATGGTTGCAAATTCGTGGTCAACGCCTGCGATACGTACCGCCGAAATAGCAAAACCCTCCAACGACGACAATAGTACGCGACGTAGAGAGTTACCAACAGTTTGACCAAAACCCGGTTCTAAAGGTTTGAATTCGAAAAGACCTTCGAATTCGGTTGCCTTATTAAGAACAATTTTGTCGGGTTTCTGGAAATTCAATATTGCCATGCTTGATTAGTTCTATAAAAGTAAGAGAAGGGGAATATTTTTATGAGGAATGATAAACGATAAATGATGAATAACAAAGATTAAAACCTTCGTTATTCATCATTTATAATTCATCATTATTTTGAATACAATTCGACAATCAACTGTTCGTTGAGTTTTTCAGGTATTTGATCACGCTCTGGATAAGCGAGAAATTTACCTTCCAA
>JAYTUQ010000273.1:0-1469 GCA_043744455.1 Saprospiraceae bacterium
CGCCCCACAGAGCAAACCAAAGAAAGAATAAAAGAACTAAGGCACGCGGTGAGTGAACGAAATTGTATTGAAGGAAAATTTGGGCAAGCAAAACGATGGTACGGGATGGACAACATACAGGCCAGGCTTCAAGCAACGAGTGAATCCATGATAGGAGCCATTATAGTTGTGCTCAACCTGGTAAGATTGGCGCAACAACGTGGCCAAACTTTTGTGTTTAACTTTATTCAAAAATGGGAAAGGCTTTTCAGGTCAATTTTTTTGAAAAAATTGGAGTTGGCGACTTTTTGAGTGAACCCTAAGTAAGATGGTTAGTTTCATGGTCTATATTTTTTAAGAAAATTACGCACAACGAACAGGGCTTGGCGTTGTTGGGATATTTGAAAAACGTCAGCCGACAACTGAAGCCCAGTATTGTTTTAAAAGTTGAAGTTAAGAACTAAAGCTAAATTAATAACGTCAAGCTGGATATGAAGCCAAGTTGAAAAACAAAAAGTTGAAACACGGCTTCCGTCTGCCCCCATTTTGGCAAACCCCATGTTACCGGAAGTTGCTATCTGTCCACCATGAGAAGTTGTCCGAAATAATGATTTCATTCTTTTCAAAATGAAGTGTTGTCTTCATAGGGATAGTCCTGAATTGCAAATTGTATTTGTTTGCAAGCTGCCGTATTTCTGGTGTGTCATCATATGTCAGCATGAACTTTCCTTGTAATTGAGAAGTAAGTTGAAATAATTTTTCATGGTCTATGTCAAAATATGTGTAAAGACGTTTGCCCGCAATTGTGTATGGTGGGTCAATAAAAAAGTAAGCACTTTTGTTATTTAAATTTTGTTCCAAAACTTCAAAAGCATCACCTGAAATAAAAGTTATTTTGTCTTTAACGTAGTTGATTGCAAGTATTCTGTCACGCAATGTTTTTGGATACCAACGAGAAGTAATTCCTTTCCCATTCTCACCGTTTTTAATCATTCCAGAACCTTTAGCAAGAATACCTCCATGAAAAACTCTATTCTTTAATATTGTACAAAATGCAATGTCCTGTAGTTTTTTGTTTGGATTTTCTAATTCGGCTTTTACATTTGCATGGGTCAGGTCGTAAGAATAAATTTTGTCTGCAAGCCATTTATTTTTACCATTTAAAATAACCTCCCAAACCGCAGCAATTTCTTCGTCCATTTCAACCATTGTAATGTGTTCAGCCATTTTTTCAAATGCCGCTGTCAAACTAACAATAGCACCTCCTGCGAATGGCTCTATTAACTCCTTTACAATTTTTCTTTCTTGTTTTAACCATTGTCTAACTGTCGGAATTAACCATGTCTTACCACCTGGATAACGGAATGGACTGCGTTGCGGAACTGATGCAAAATTGATGATGGATTGTGTGCTGTTCTGTTCGCCAATATCGAACATAGTCATTTGATTTTTCATTCTACAACTATGTTTTCAAGGTTATCAATATCTGA